>JANQHA010000497.1 GCA_028282865.1 Oligoflexales bacterium | reverse complement strand
ATTTTGGAAAGCGACGATATTTGGTTGAAACGCGAGCTTAATAGTCGTGGTGGCACCGTGTCGGTTTTTAGCAACTAGCAGCTCAGCAATCCCCTGATCCTCAGAAGAAGGGTTATAATACTCATCACGGTAGATAAAAAGAATCATATCAGCATCCTGCTCCATAGAGCCTGATTCCCTCAAATCGCTTATCTTAGGCCGTTTATCGGGCCTGGCATCTGGGCCACGGTTTAACTGCGCCAAGGCGATCACAGGGACTGAAAGCTCCTTAGCTAGCGATTTCAGGCCCATAGATATCTCCGATATTTCACGCTCACGGCTTTCGCTGCGACTTGAACTAGACCCCGACATCAATTGGAGGTAGTCGACAACGATCAGGTCGAGGCCAAACTCCTTTTTGTGACGACGACAACGCGATCTGAGCTCCATAAGTGAAACACCTGGGGTTTCGTCAATACTGACCTCTGAGCTCATGTCGTAAACCTGTCGCGCTCCCTGGGCTAACCTATCCTCTTCCTCTTCATTCAGGTCTCCACGCCTAAGCCTGGCCGAATCAACCCTGGCCTCGCTAGATAACACACGGCTCATCAACTGTTCTTTGGTCATCTCTAAAGTAAAAATAGCTACGTGTTTCTTATTTTTAGCCGCAGAGGCAGCACAATTTAGTGCAAATGCTGTTTTGCCCATTCCAGGTCTTGCCGCCAAAATGACCAGATCACCAGCCTGCCACCCTCCTACTAGATGGTCCAACTCATTGAACCCTGTGGGCACGCCGGTGATTTCATCACCACGCTCTAAACGCTTTTCAATTTCCTCGATCGTAGCATCCAAAACCTCGCGACCAGGGGTCAATCCCTTGCGGTCATGCTCGGATGCAATTGCTAAAAACTCCTTCTCAACCGATTCAATATATGACTCCAGTGAGCCTTGGAAGTTCATGGCGCCTTGGATAGTGTCATGACAAGCCACGATAATTTTCCGTCGATAAAAATCGCTTCGGACAATTTTGGCATAATGTTCGACATTTTGGGTGACCGGGCAACTTTCAGTCAATTCAACCAGATAAGCTGGCCCCAAATACTCTGACTCTGCCTCGGCACTACGTAGCTTATCAGCCACTGTCAGAATATCCGCGCTTTCTCCCATCGCAGAAAGGTCCGAAATCGCTTGATATATTTTTTTATGGATATCTTGAAAAAAATGATCTGGAATTAAAAGCGACTCTACCAAAGTCAACACGTCGGGATCGCGTAGTATTGCTCCCAGCACAGCACGCTCGGCTTGCTGCGAGTAGGGAAGACTCAAATCCTTTGTCTGCTTTCCCTTTTTATCCACAGTAGTATTCCTTGCGCCGAGTCGTTTGCAAATTACATCAAGCACCCAACACAAAAACTACTACTAGCAACTATAAAACAGCAGGGAGCAAATAGGGCGCATTAAAGGTATCTTATCATTGTTGATGGTCAAAACCGAGGTTCTATTGAGCAACCACCCAAACTTTGAACTTCGCAGACACATCCGCATGAAGTTTGACTTCTGCAGAATAGACACCAACCTTTTTAACTTCCTCAAGTAGGCTAATGTTGCGTCTATCAACTTTGATGCCCTCGGCAGCAAGCAACTCTTCGAGCTCGGCAGTCGTAACAGAGCCAAAAATTTTCTCTTCTTCGCCTACCTGCTTAGCTACAGTAACCGATGCCTTTTCAATTTGAGCCGCAAGCTTCTTTGCTTCGCCGAGCAACGCGGAACGTTTCTTCTCCAAAACTTTTAACTGATGTTCCAAAGCAGCTTTATTTCTCTCGTTAGCAACAACCGCAAATCCTCGCGGTATTAAGTAATTCCGGGCATAACCACCCTTGACAGTAACTAGATCGCCGATCGACCCCAAGGACGGAACGTCTTGGTTTAATATGAGCCTCATTGATGACATGATTTCATCCTCTCCTTATAAGCAAAATTAGTGTTTTTGGTCTGATGCTACACTAGCGGGTGGCGTCGCTTTTTTTGCAAGCTCAGCTTTGCGAGCTTCGACATCCACGCCCTCACCTAGCTTAACAGCCATAAACCTTAAAACATTGTCGTCGATCTTCATCAAACGCTCTACCTCGCCGAGGTTCTGCGGTAAACCGACAAAGTCGTAATGAAGATAATGCCCACGGAAATGCTTTTTGATCGGGTAAGATAACCGTTTCACACCCCAGTCATCTTTTTTTAAGACCTGTCCGCCACCAGCTAAAAGAAGATCTTCGTACTTCTTAAAGTGATTTAGCCGGTCTGCCTCCGGAAGATCCGCTCTGGAAATGTAAGTAAATTCGTACTCTCTCAAAATATTAATCCTCCCTTATGGTTTATGCAGCCAATATCACCTGATACCAGCAAGAGAGCTTACTAGGCTGAATTCATTTGGCTAAAAATAGCCGTCAGCCTAGTCAACACCTGTTCTAGAACCTCCTCCTGTAAAGCGACCAACTCACTATCAGGAAGAGGTTTTAACACCCAGTCGGCACCGCTGCCATCCTCTCTAGACGACGGCTTTCCAATACCAACTTTTATCCGATGAAAATCCTTGGTACCAGCTAACTCGATGATATTTCTAACACCGTTATGTCCACCGTGACCACCACCTGCTCTGCTCTTCACCTGACCAGGAGGCAAGTCCAATTCATCGTAAATAACAATCAACTCAGCAGGAGCAATTTTAAAGTAGTTCATAAAAGCTACAATACAGCGCCCACTTAAATTCATAAAAGTCTGCGGTTTCAGCAGGTAGCAATCCTCTTGCTCTATCCTGCCTTTACCAACAACGCCATCAAACTTAACCCCCGACCAGTCAATATTGTAACGGTGAGCGATTTCATCTAACAGCAAAAACCCCACATTGTGACGTGTCGTCTCATGCTTTGGTCCGGGGTTTCCTAAGCCAACAATCAGCTTCAATCATCCAGCCTTAAACGTACATCAAGTCAACGTGGATGGCAGTCCGCTTAACTGGATGTATCTGAAGCTCTTTTATAGTCACTTCTTTTACACCAGAGTCAAGTTTAAGCTGAAATTTGCGGCCTTCTGACTGCCACGCTTTAGATAGCAGCTTTGGATTGAGCTCCAATGGAGTTGACTTAGCCTTCCCAAGAAGGTTAGCTGGAATCTTACCAGATCTACGCAACTTCCTACTGTATCCTTTACCTGTTTCTTTACGTTCACTGGCTTCTATCACCAGTTGAGTTTTCTCCAAGGTTCCACTCCTTCAAAAGGTCCTAAATATATAGGAAATAACCGAGCCTAGACTTATATATAGAACCGACCTATGTTTCAACCAAAGTTTTGGCAAATAGCTCCAAGCCCATGTTACAGAAACAAAGAACTCACAGACTCGGCATTATGAATTCGGCGAATCGCCTTGGCCAGCAACTCGGATAGAGTTAACTGCTTTATTTTACTAATCTTTTCAGCATCTATAGACAGCGGGATTGAGTCAGTCACCACCAATTCGTCCAAAACTGAATTTTCAATACGTGTTAACGCTGGCCCACTCAACACCGCGTGACTGATCGCTGCTGAGACTCCGGTTGCCCCCTGCTCGATCAGGGCCGCCGCAGCTTTAGTTAAAGAACCTCCGGTGTCAACGATATCGTCAACGATAAGGCACTGCTTACCTTTAACATCACCAATAACGTTCATAACGGCACTTTCATTAGGCTGATCTCGACGTTTATCCACTATAGCCAAACCACAATTGAACACCTTCGCCATAGCCCTAGCACGCTCTACGCCACCAGCATCCGGAGATACCACTAACATATTTTCCTTTACGGACGGGAACTTACTCTTAAAGTATTCCGCAAAAACCGGCTTAGAAAACAAATGATCCACTGGAATATTAAAGAAGCCTTGAATCGCAGAGGTGTGTAACTCGAGCGCTAAAACTCTATCTACCCCTGATGCCGTTATGATATCAGCAACTAACTTGGCGGTAATCGGAGTCCTAGGTGCGCTTTTACGCTCCTGACGAGCATAGCCAAAATAAGGGGTTACCAAAGTGATCCGATGGGCGGACGCTCGACGACAAGCGTCAGCCATAATCACCGCCTCCATCACATGGTGGTCAACCGGTGCACAGGTTGATTGAATGATAAAAACGTCAGAGCCGCGGACATTGCTTTGAATCTCTACCCGGGTTTCACCGTCTGAGAAACGATCTACCAAAGCCTTGCCAAGCTGAACGTCGAGGTGACGAGATATCCTCTCGGCTAGTGGGCGATTCGAGTTACCTGAAAAAATCTGAATTCCGGCGTCCATTATAGGCCTTTGTAGGAAGAGCTGGGGTGACAGGATTTGAACCTGTGAATGCCGGAATCAAAATCCGGTGCCTTACCGCTTGGCGACACCCCAACAAGCAAAACATTACAAGATTTAATACTTATAGCAAGGCGCTACTATCTGTCAACCGCTTGGTTTATTACAAAAAAGTTAGATAACTAGCAGGATATAAAGCTAACTTTTAACAGTCTGAACTTTATGAAGAGGAAGCCGGCAGGTAGTAATCAGAACGATTTTCTCGCTTCCAAACAAACTGGCCGTCATGATTTAAATCGAGCACCCATGCTCCGACGCCATGCTCGGGGTGAGTGAGTATACGCTCGGAAACTTCATCTACCACCACAGATTGAAAGGCTCTACGCACCGAACGTCCGCCAAAGCCACTGGTCAGCCCAACATCAAGCAGTTGCTGACGTAAACCATCACCCAAAGTAATTCTAAATTCTCGTTCCTGTAAGCGATCATTTAGTTGAATAACCAACCTATCGATGAGCTTATTCAGCTGATGCCCCCCAAGAGACCTGAAAACTACGATCTCATCGATCCTATTGACCAACTCTGGTCTAAAGTGCCGAGATAATTGAGACCGCACGTCACTGTCAAAGGCCTGATCAGTCAGCATCGAATCTACTTCGACATTCGACGTCATAACTAAGATACAACTCCTAAAGTCAACCATCCGCCCTTTTGAGTCAGTCAGCCTACCATCCTCAAAAATCTGTAATAAAATATCTAGAACCCTTGGATGCGCTTTCTCAACTTCATCAAAAAGAATAAGGGAATAAGGCTTTCTCTTTACAGCTTCCGTTAGCTCCCCGCCGTCATCATGAGCAACATAACCCGGTGGTGATCCAATCAACCTAGAAACATTGTGCTGTTCCATATACTCAGACATGTCGAGTCGAACCATGCTACTGCTACTGTCAAACATTTCTTCAGCAATACTTTTTGCTAGTTCGGTTTTGCCGACACCGGTTGGCCCTAAAAAAAGGAAGACTCCTTGCGGTCTAAGGGGGTCATTAATACCTACTTTTGCCCTTTTAAGGGCCTTAATCACTTTTAATACAGCTTCGTTTTGTCCAAAAACTCTTTGCTTAATTCGAGTTTCAATATCATTAACCTTAGCTGATTCATTTTCAATAACCCTTGAAAGCTCGATACCAGTCCAAAGAGAGACGATCTCAGCAACTTCCCTAGCTTCGACCTCTCGCCCTAGAAAATCATAATCTTTTTGAAGCCGGTGTAGCACTTGTCGTAGTTCTGTCATCTGCTTTTCACACTTAGGTAATCGATCATTATGAATCTGCGAAGCAAATGAGAAGTCACCTTGAGTTTTGGCGTTCTCCATTAAAGCGGTTAGCTCCTCTCTTTCTTTATCTAACTCCTTAAGGCTAGACAAAGCTTCTTGGTGAGAACGCCAAACCTTCTCTATTTCTTGATGCTCCTCTTTAGCTTTTTCCAGTTTCACTTTAAGCACGGCCATAGTTTTACGGTGCTTTGTCGACTTTCCCAGGCTGCTACGCTCAATTTCCAGCTGCTGGATCTGCGACTGAAGCTCCTCTAAGCTTGCGGGAACACTTTCAATACGAAGCTTAAGTTTACTTGCAGCTTCATCTATTAGGTCAATTGCTTTGTCGGGAAGGCGACGATGGGTCAAATACCGTGTAGATAGTTTGACTGCGGCAATCAGAGCATCATCACCTATACGAACTCCATGATGAATCTCATACTTAGACTTAAGCCCCCTTAGAATAGATAAGGTCACCGCTTCGTTGGGTTCATCAACCGTAATCGGTTGGAAGCGACGATCCAAAGCTTGATCTTTTTCGATGTAGCGTCGGTACTCCGCCTGGGTAGTCGCACCAATAGCATGAATCTCACCCCTAGCAAGAGCTGGCTTCATTAAATTGACTGCATCTGCAGAACCTTCGCTACTACCCGCTCCAACCAATGTGTGAACTTCGTCTATAAATAAAATCACCTGACCTTTTAGCTCTTTGATAGCGTTAATTAACTTCTTCAACCGGTCCTCAAACTCACCACGATATTTTGCACCAGCCAAAAGTGCGCCAAGATCTAGGCTCAACACTCGCTTGCCTCTCATAGAGTCGGGTACTTTCCCGGATGCTATCCTGATTGCTAGTCCTTCAACCACAGCAGTTTTACCGACCCCGGGCTCACCCAAAAGAAGAGGATTGTTTTTCTTCTTCCTGCCCAAAATTTCGATCACCCGCCGAACTTCCATATCGCGGCCAATAACTGGGTCCAGTTCCCCTCGTTCCGCAAACTCAGAAAGGTCGACCGTATAAAGCTTTAAATTTTTATCGACTTCTACCTCAACACTTCCAGCTGACAAAGGGCGCTCAGAGCTAGCATTTTTGGCTTCCGAAGCCTTACTAGCAGGCTTACGAACTTTGGTACTATTCGATTCCTGGGCAGCGGTGGCGTTTGATAAGGGCTCAAACTCCTTTGCTTTTTGAATCTGTTGTTCGTATTTTGCTATGGTATTCTGAACTATGGTTGACTCTCGCACTAAGCCCTGCCAGAGCTGCTCAACATTGACTTTTTTATTTTTTGCCTGGGCCTCTGCCCAATCCAGGCTAGCGCCAAGTCGGCCACCAAAAGCAACTTCGATTGGGCCAAAAATTCTAGATACCCGTGATAAGGCCAACTCTACTGCAGCTCGAAGCCTCTGAAGCAGAATTTTTGATTGACCTTCTAACAAATCTGATCGAATCAAAGCCAACGCGACATGCTCGACTTCCAACACATCATGGCCTAAGCTACGTGCATATTGTAATCCCTGATGTAGGGCTTTTTGACATTCAAACTCATATTTAGATAAATTCATAAGCCGGTAGCGCCTTGTATTCAAAAGAAATTGATGACACTCGACCTATCGGTAATTTTAGGGATTTCCTTACTTATTAACTGTAAGATTGGCTACGTAGGGAAAATAATTAAAAATCAGTTATTAAGTATAAATTTTAGCTAATTCGACGTATTTCATCCTTAAGTCACTTAACACTCCATCAATGAGTTTTGCTTCTTCAAGCGTCAAGTTACCACTGGTTTTCTCTTTTAACATCGAAATAATCTCAATATTTTGTGCGGCAAGGTCTAAGTTTTTAGCCGGGGAAGGCTGCCCTTCTTCGGTAGAAATACCCAGGTAACTTAACGCCGCTGAGCTCAGTCCTAATATCAATGAACTAAAGTCAAAGCCGGATTGTTCTGTCTCAATAGTTGATTTGGTCATATTGACACCCTTTCAAACAATAGCTCTTATTATAAGTAGTTACTGCGAACTGCCAAGACAAAGATTTTGATAAAACTCAACAAAAACTAGTAAACCTCCGATACCTTACGAGAATCATTAGAACAAACTAACTCTAACCGAAGGGTTCTAAACTGAATAACTTGGACTCAGAGCTACGAGCTACCCTGACCTTTCTTTCGGGAGACCACGCCGACGAAGTCATTAAACTACGTCGTGACGCAACTATTATAGGCCGAGAAAAAGGAGATGTAACGATCAACGACAGTGAGATTTCCGCTACGCACTGTCAGATCCAAGAGATTGGTGGCGTCTATCATATCTTCGACATGAATAGTACCAACGGCACCTTTGTAAATAACGAGCGTGTCGTCAAAGCCAAGCTTAAAGAAAATGACCTAATCACCATTGGTAACACCAGCTTCCGGATCAATCTAAAAGAAGAGCAGGGTATCCGGCACATCTCAACAGTGTTTAAGTCCATGAAAGGTGATAAAAGTAAGTCATCAAGTCTAATCGAAACATTGATCGAAAGCGAATTATCCAATACCCATATACATGGCATTCGAATTGAAGCCACTTATGGTAACGGACAAAAGGATGTCATTGAACTACAGCAGCGCATGGTTTATATCGGCCGCGCATCGAGCTTTGGGCATTTCGATAAAGATACCGAGATCAGTCGTAAGCACTTGCTTATAAAGCTAAGCAACACCGGCGAGGTTTTCATCGAAGACCAAGGATCGACAAACGGCTCGCTTCTTAACGGCAAAAAAATCAAAGGGATGCATCAAGTCCATCCTAACGACATTGTCCAAGTAGGAGATACAAAACTAAGGATATCCGCTAAGGTTAGCTGATATTTTAGCCTGCAATAGTAACGACTTAGGGCGAGACTACCAGGGGTTCGCAACAAAACAACAAATACCCGACAACAGGTTTGACCCGGTGTACCCATTGTGTTACATGGGCTTCCAGACAGTTATATCTAACCAACGCAACTGTAACCATTTTCAATTGGAGTAATCATGGATCAATCCAAATTTACGTTTCTTATTATAACGACATTTTTCATAAGCTTATCTTCGACAGTCAGTATTACCAATAGCTA
>JANQHA010000398.1 GCA_028282865.1 Oligoflexales bacterium | reverse complement strand
AAGATGACACTCCTGTTGGCTTTGGCTACATGCTTGTAGATCGTGAAGATAAAGAAGCTCTGGAGGTAGTGATCGAGCCTGGCTCAACGCTTCAGCAAGTAGCAAATCAGATTAATGATGCCGATGCTGGGGTCAGAGCAATGGTTATCAATACTAAGTACAAACCTGAGTCTTATAGGCTGTTGGTTATTAGTGAGCAGAGCGGTAAAGAATCTAAGATACTCATTGATGAAGATACGACCTTTCTTGAGTTTAAGGAGCAGGTCACCGGGCGTAACTTAGATGTTCTTTTTGAAGATGTTCCTATCACTGACGAAGATAACACTCTTGAAGAGTTGATTGAGGGTGTCGTGTTTTTCGCTAAGCGCTCAGAGCCAGGAACCCGGGTCCAAGTCAATATTACTCATGATATTGATGCGACTCTGGAGGGAATTAAAGCGTTTGTCGAGAAGTACAATCAAGTCGCTAAATTTGTTAACGATCAATATGCGATAGACGAAAAAACCAACAAAGCAGGAATTTTAGCCGCAGATAGTACGGTTAAAGCAGTGATGAGGGGCCTGCAGGGAAGCTTTGGTACCAGCTTTAATACCGGAGGAAAGTTTAGTACTCTCACTCAAGTAGGTATCACTACCAACCCTAAAACAGGTGAATTAAATTTAGATGAGTCTAAAGTTAAGCAAGCATTAGCCGAAGACTATGATAGTGTTGCTGATCTTTTTATCAGGTCTCGTAGTAGTACGGGGATCGCCGAGAGGATGGCTACTAGAATCAAAGGGTTTAAAGACCCAGGTTTTGGAGCTGTGAAGTCTCGGATCAGAGCTCTCGACAAGATCATCAAGAATGCTGATGATGATATCGAGCGCAAGGAACGGCAGCTTGAGCAGAAGGAAGAGTCTTTAAAAAGGCGATTTGCTTCTCTAGAAGGACGGCTCTCAGGCCTGCAAGCTCAAGGAAATTTTCTGGCACAAAGATTTGGTGGCGGAGGAGGAGCTGGAGCCGGCGGCGGGGCTAAGAAGGGCTAGGTAGGCTACATTAAACAGCCTCCGGCTTAGAGGAATCATGGAGGCTGATTCAAGATGAATAACCCTTACAAAAAGTATCAAAAAACCCAGGTTACGACGGCAAGTCGCGAGAAGGTCTTATTGATGCTGTATGAAGGTGCCATCAAATTCACTAAGCAAGCAAAAGCCGCTATGAATGCAGGAAAAGTAGGTGAAAAAGGCACTTATATTTCGAAGTCGACTGCAATCCTATCTGAGTTGATGGCTACATTAGACTTTAAATCTGGTGGTCAAATTGCTGTCGATTTAGAAAATCTATATGTTTTCATGATTGATAAATTAATCGAAGGCAACATCAATAACGATCAAGAGTGCTTAGATCACGTTGAAAAAATACTCATGACGCTTTATCAGGCTTGGAAGGATGTCATCGATAATCCGAGGCCAGACGGAGTACCATCTGCAAAGCTCCAACCAAAGGAATACGAAGAGTACGTATCTCAAAATGGTGAGCCTAAGAAGTTTCAAAGTGCTTCTGAAGCTGCAAAGGCGGCAGCTGCAGAGTTAAACGAAAATAAATCTTCTGATAATCCACAACTTAAAGTAGTGGCCTAATACTTTTAAGCTACCCTTAGCTAGGCAGTAACTGCCTAATTTCTCCAAAGGTTGTTTTTTTGCAACCCTTCTCATCTTACGTCTTATGAAGTGTTAACTTAAGTCTAGGGACTTTTCTAGGCAGAGTCCGTTATCGGAAGATAAAGTGAGAACTTTAATGTAAGGAGGGTAGCATGGGTATTTCGCAAGCAATGTATACGGGGGTAACTGGCTTGTCTGTGAACTCAGATAGCATGTCAGTCATCGCCAACAATATTGCCAACTCCAATGCTAAAGGATTTAAATATGACCGGGCTGAGTTCGAAGACTTGCTCTCGGTTGACCTTGGAACCGGCAACGCACAGATGGGTCGTGGGTCCAGGCTATCCAATGTTAAAACCTTACATACTCAAGGTGGTCTCCAAGTGACTGACGCTTTGACTGATATGGCTATTCAAGGCAATGGTTTTTTTACAGTTGGCAACACTAAAACTGAATCGCAGGAGTCAGGTGGTTTGTTCTTTACCCGCGTTGGCTCCTTTCATTTTGATCAAAATGGCTTCCTTTCTGATAATAGTGGCGGTCATGTCAAAGGCTATATGGCAGATCTTGATGGACAACTTTCATCTAAGTTGTCGGATATTCGCATCGCCACTAGTAACGTCCCCCCCGTACCTACCAGTAAGCTTCTGCTCAATGTAAATTTAGATGCTCGTGAGAAGATTATTGAAGAGGAGTTCGATGTTAATAACCCTGAGAAGACATCAAACTTTAGCACGACGATGAATATCTTTGATAGTCAAGGTAGAACTCACAGCATGACAGTTTACTTTAAAAGAATGGAAGATGATGAGGGTATAACATGGAAATATCATAGCTTAGTAGATGCTACCGAGGTTACAGATGCTGACTCTGATGCTAAGTATAAAGAAGTTGGTGCCGGCATGGTAAACTTTACAGCTGACGGTCTGCTACAGAATGAAGAGATCGAGTATTTTAATGCAAACTTTAAAGATGGTGCTTTCGCTGAGCAGAACATTGAGATAGATTTCGGTAAAAATATTCTTACTGAAGATGGAAATGGTGTCGGTGCATCATCATCCACTGCGTCTCGTTCTGATACTATATTTCACAATCAAAACGGCTATGAAGCAGGAAACCTTAAATCGTTAAAAATCGAGCTTGATGGTACCATTCGTGGGTTTTATACCAACGGGATTCAGCGTCGTCTGGGCGCAATTGCGATAGCTAGTTTTGAGAATACAGATGGCCTGAAAAAGGCGGGTCGGAACCAATTCTATAAAACATTGGACTCTGGTCCTCCGAGAATTGGCTTGGCTCAGACTGGAGTTCGCGGCTCAATTTACTCTGCGACGCTAGAAGAATCAAATGTCGACTTAGCTCGGCAGTTTGTAAATATGATTATGACCCAGCGTGGTTTCCAAGCGAACTCTAGGTCGGTGACGACTACAGACTCGATGATGGAAGAAATCGTAAACCTCAAGCGGTAATAGTCTAAGTAAAGTAGGTTTTTAAAAGGGTCCTATAGGGCCCTTTTTTTATTGCATAGAGTCGCGTTTACTTTGAATGATGGTGCGTATGTCATCAGCGTATTCTTGTAGGTTACCGTCTGGAGCTGGGGGTGGCACTATTGGCATAATACAGACCTGCACTCGAGCTGATTTTGGAATAGGACTTCCTTTAGACATGAGCTTACCTGCTCCTTTTAGTGCAACCGGAAGAATGCTAGCGCCGGTATCTCTAGCTAGCTTAAACGCACCCATTTTAAATGGCCGCAGCTCGCTGGTTTCTGATCTAGTTCCTTCGGGGAAAAATAACATAGGTATGCCCTTCTGTACCCATTCAGCACTAGATTTCATTGCTTGCTGGTGACTGTCCTTATCACCTCGGGTCACTGGAATGTATCCAGCTAGCCTCATCGCGTGACCTATGATTGGTACTTTAAACACTTCCGCCTTTGACAGCCACCTAAACTGAAAATGTAGATAACATAGAATCCAAATGTCAGTCATAGATTCGTGGTTTGCGACAATGACGAGCTTATTATTGCTAGTCTCACTAGGGATGTTTTCGAACCCTTCTATATAAACTCGCCACCAAGGCATTAGGTTGATTATTGTCTTTCCCCAGATGCAGGTCCAGTTGTGAGAAGCCACATCAAAATCACTTTTGTTCAAGATGATATAAATAAACCGATGAATCTGGAGAAAAATAAATATAACCCCGGTGACTGAAATCATCGCCGTCCAAAAGTATATTGCTTTTAGAATATCAATGGCCTTTCTCATAAAAATCTCTAACTCCGTGTAGCGTATGTTCAGCGACTGCTCTTGCAAGTTCTTGTTTAGAACCCTTCTGCTGAGTCGATATATCACCATTAATTTTTTGACATAGGGTGGCTCTATGATCGCTAGGGCTCACATCATTCAGTCCGTTCACAACGAGCATACTAAGCTGGTATTCTGAGATATACTTCGATGCCAACCTATGGACATCAATACCCTCGACCTGTGGCTCTAGCTTAAAACCAACTTTTATTGGAGTGTTAGGCTGGAAGCGCGAAATGATTTTCTCGGTGGGTTTTAAACTAATATCCAACTGTTTTTTGTCAGATCTGATTTTCCCGGCTGATTTATCTGTTGGAATGTAATCCAAAACCGCGCTCAGAAATACGAGCGCATCGATATCGTTTTTAAACGCTTTAATTAAAGCCTGCTCTAAGTCTTGGTTGGTCGTAATGCGAACTAAGTCTGTGTATGAATTAGGTGTGTGAGTTCCTGAGCCTTTAATAGCGGTTACTTCAAACCCCTGACGGAATAGTTCCTCGGTAATCAAACTTCCTAATGCGCCACTAGAGTAGTTTCCGATAAAGCGTACGTCGTCAATATATCCAAGCGTTCCTCCAAAAGCGACTACAGCAGTTCTATTGTTACAATTTATATGATGGGAAACTTGGTCCGCTAAGGCTGCGGGAGAGGGGAATTTTTGCTTTCCCTCCTCTCCAAGTGATTGCAAAAAAATTCCCCAGTTAGCCAATTTAGCTAGATTTTCTTGCACGGCGGGTGCGTGAAAAAGGCTGTCATGCATTAATGGAAGTATCAGAACTGGTTTTTTTGAACCGCAGTAAGATGCGCACAAAGCTGATGATGGGCTGTCTGTTATGCCATTGGCGATTTTGTAAATAAAGTTCGATGACGCTGGGGAAACGATGCAAGCGTCGCCGCAAGCTAAGTGAGAGTTGGTTCCAGAAAAGTCCGTAACCACAGGTTTGGCTGTGGCCCATTCAAGCGCAGTTTCTGTAATAAACTGGGCGCCACCTTTAGTCAGCCAAGCAGTTACTTCCGCCCCTAGTCGCCGCAGAGCCCGGATAAACTTGACCGACTCAACGGCTCCGATGGACCCACTGACAATCACGTCTAGTTTTATATTTGAAAGCGAATCTGAATG
>JANQHA010000391.1 GCA_028282865.1 Oligoflexales bacterium | reverse complement strand
CGCCAACATCCTGGTCAACGACTTCTTCTCTAACCCTATAACGACTCAAGTATTCCATAGTGAATTGAAGCGCCAATAGATTACTTTGAAGTTCCACCTGCTCAATATCAGTTCGACTGAGTGCTTTAGTCACCTCGGAGACAATCCCTTGAACCAACTCATTGTCATATTCCCTGATACTTATATACGCCATCTTGAGAGCATGATTGATCATGGCAAGCGGACTCGGAACCCAATTACCCTCATGCTGGCGAAACGATAGCCGGTGAAATAGCTTTCCCCCAGCCTCCTGAGTAAAAATCAAAGCAAAGGGATCATGGAAAATTCCTAGTTCCTTAGTATATTCAGTAATCAACTCTTGGATTTCATGCTCAGATTCTTGAATACTTTTTTGAAAGTCACGCGAACGAATCACTTCGCCGTCAAAGAAAAATCGCTCAGAACAACCATCTTCAGCGACTAAATCTTGCGAAATAAACGTCAAAGAAAAAATAGCAGAATACAAAAGTATCGCTTTCATGGGCTTTACTTTCCTTGATGGCGTAGCAGTAGTAACTCAAACACATCCTTTTCTTCATCGTGAATACCTTTAAGGAACCGGGAACCAGTCTTGATCGCACCTTGGATTTCCTCAATGTGTTTTAGAAAAATCTCACTATATCTAGACTGCTCGGAGATTAAGTTCTTAACCAACTTTTCTTCCCTTTGATCCCGAGCAGAATTCGGGTCGATAGAATGGGTGTAGTTAATACCGATTTTCTGCTGACCTTCATCGTCTATAATGAACCTAGTGTCACCAGGACCAATGGTGGTCATCACAATAAACAACCGCCACAAAGACAATGGACCAAGAATGATCTGACGATGGATAAATTGCTCTAGATTTGAATCATCCGCCATCGGTGAGTTTAAGAAGTCGATAAACGCCGACATCAAGACTATCTCAGGCAGTACACCTCTTGTTCGTTCATTAAGATCAGCGGAAGGGAAATAAACGAAAGTTTCCTCCTGCGGTTTATCTCGATGAAGTTGCTCAGACCTTCGGATGGCCTTGATGTTCTCACTACGCATTTTATCAGCAACCTGTCGAAACACCGTCATAAATAACGGACTGCACTTAAACATCCTGTTTGCTAATCGCCTCGCGACCTCCCAGTCTACATTTTCTGGTTCCAAGAAAATTTCGTCTTTCAATACTTCGGGGTTTGTTTCAGCTAAAGACTTCAAGTACCGACGACGTTGAATCCGCTCATCCAATACCGCTTGATCTGTAAGAGAAAGCCAATTGTAAACAAAAGATTTAAATTGAAATCGACTGAAAAATGGCGGAGCTGTAGGTCCTTGACCGACTTCCTGGAAATACTCTTGCATCTCAGGAAAACTTGCATTTGATGTAGCATAAACCGCTTGTGTTTTAGCTTTTATGAGCTGTCCAGCGGCCATCACCTCTCGTTCGCCAATATTAAGCAGGCTTTGCAATGCAACTAAAGCAGCAGGGTTTGCTAGATGAGCCTCATCTAGCAATGCGACTACATGGTCGGCCATACTTCCTTTAGTTATAATTTTGAATTCACCACGTTTAGCAGCTTCAAAGTCCTGCCCTCCGATGAGAGCCTGCTCAGTGATCATTTGGTGAAGTTGGAGTTGAAACGACGGGTCTGCTTTAGCCTCACCACTCAGAAACCACTTCACCATAGCCGTTTTTGCACCACCACCTGGTCCAAGAAAAAACATGTTACCCCGGAACATACGGGTGAGAGTCTTTGCATGATGATTGGTGCTTAAGTTTCTAAACTCCTGCTCAAACAACTTATACCGACTTCGGATAGCATCTCTAACCTCTCGAAGGGCTTCAAGGCCATAATCAGTGAGCCCTTGGTATTCATAAGTATCTGGATCTTGGATTGTTACCTCTTGGGGAATTTCCGCTTTTTCGGAGGAGAATGTCTCTTCGTCACAGCTAGCGCCATAAACTCGAGGAGCCATGCTCAGAATACCAACCACCAAAATCGAGCTTTTTAGCAAGCTGGCAATTAGCGTAATTATAGGTAGTAACAGACGATTAAATACAGTATTGGACACTGAATGTCCGTAGAATTCAGGGTGCGACATATTGTGGGCCTCGCTTTCGGGCGGAACATACCACAGGCCAAGATGTCGCTCAACTTCTGATTAAATATTAAGCAGAAAATTTAATAAAGATCTAATTTCATTGGGATTATTTTGACCCGTCAATCCCATCGGTGCTGCATCAGGAATCTCTTGCTGTTAGTGTGGATCCCCGACGCTCACTGAGGTTCGCTGGGGATGACGGTGGCTCACTAAGGTTCGCTGGGGATGACGGCGGCTCACTGAGGTTCGCTGGGGATGACGGTGGCTCACTGACATTCGCTAGTTTGATAGGAAGTTATTGGGATTGGCAGTTCTAAAGCTAAATCCCAAGCGCCTCGGCAACCGCGTCATAAACCACTTTACCATCAATGGTGTTAAGGCCCTTACGCAAAGCATCATCCTGCTCAAGAGCTTTTGAAACTCCCTTATTAGCAAGATCCAATGCATACTTTAGGGTTACATTGGTTAGCGCGTAGGTACTGGTCATCGGTACATCGCCGGGGATATTGGTGACTCCATAATGAATCACACCTTCATCAACAAAGACGGGTTCATCATGAGTGGTTGGCTTAATGGTTTCAATACAACCACCTTGATCGATAGCGACATCGACCACCGCCGATCCAGGTTCCATGCTTTTGATCATTTCGCGAGTTACTAACTTAGGTGCTTTAGCACCGGGAATCAACACCGCACCAACGAGCAGATCAGACTCGGCTACAGACTTGGCAATGTTTTCGGGGTTAGACATCAGCGTATCGATATCGGTGCCAAAGACATCGTCTAAGTAAGCAAGCCTTTGAGCATTGACATCAAGGATCGTCACCCGAGCACCAAGTCCAATAGCCATCTTCGCTGCATTAATTCCCACAACTCCGCCCCCGACGATCGCCACTCGGCCTCTACGAACCCCCGGAACACCACCAAGAAGCTGCCCTTTGCCACCTTTATGTTTTTGCAAACACTGAGCACCAACTTGAACCGACATACGACCGGCGACTTCAGACATCGGAGTGAGCAAAGGTAAAGACCGATTAGCAAGCTCTATGGTTTCATAAGCGATCGAAGTCACTTTACGTTTAATAAGCTCATGACCAAGTTCTTGAGCAGCGGCTAAGTGTAAGTAGGTGTAAAGGATCTGTCCCTCTCGCATCCGATGATACTCTTCTGCAATAGGCTCCTTCACCTTAACGATCATCTCTGCCTGTTTCCAAACATCATCGGCACTATCAATAATAGTCGCACCGGCATCAATATATTTTTCATCGGGAATACCGGCACCAACACCAGCATTTTTCTGAACCAAAACCTTATGGCCAGCTTGAGTAAGCACTTCAACACCACCTGGTACCGCGGCAACCCGGTTCTCTCTATTCTTAACTTCCGATGGCACTCCAACGATCATAACTACACCCCTATTTAAATCTTGCCGGTAGAATTTCAAATATACTAAGTTAGGTCAATATCCATTCCATCGTAAGCCAAACTTACTTTTTTAGGCAATCCAGCTCCATCTCTCAAGTAACTAATTTTATGAGATAAATGAGATATCACCCCACGCTCTACCTCAAGCTTGTCAAATAGTTCAATCGTTTCAGGGATCGTGCTGTGAGTCGGGTGAGCATCGAAATGAACACCGCTTGCTACCATAACTTTGATCTTGCCACGCCACTGCTCGATCTGGCTGCCGCTAAAAGTCTTAAAGTCAGTCGCATAAGCAAACGATCCAAAACGAAACACCGAGGTCATAACATTGCCATGCGCCACTCGAAATGTTTCTACTTCAACTCCACCAACATCAAATACTCCATCATCTGGAATGATATTAAGGTTTAAGTTTGGAGTCGCTCCAGGGTAACCACTATCTGAAAAAGCATAATAAAACCTCTGCGGCAGCTCTACAGAAAAATCTTTGGCAAGGTAGGTTGGTATGGGGCTTTTATCCCAAAAATAGAAAGCCCTTAAATCATCAAACCCATGACAATGATCTGCATGCAAATGAGTATAAAACAAGGCATCAATCGACCTTATCCCGGCGCCTAGCATCTGAGCTCTAAAGTCTGGGCCAGTATCGATAACAAACTGCTTACCATCAACAGTTTCAAGTAGAATAGAAGCACGGGTTCTTTTGTTTTTTGGGTCATTCGATTGGCAGACATCACATGAGCAGCCAATAACTGGAACGCCAGTAGAAGTGCCGCTGCCTAATATGACCACCCTTTTAATCACAGATCAAACTCTCACAAATCAAAATAACTCTGAATAACCTCATTACGCCTATCACCTGCAGTTACGTAGTCTCGAATATTCTGAAGCTTTTCCAATTGCTCTTCTTTGCGGCAGGGGTATTGCTGCCAAAATGCGGCCATTGCATCCTGGTTCTGCCCCATACTCACCTGAGAATTTACCACTCCCATATTCCAGTCCATCGCACTTGGATCTGACCTGACAATAAAACCTTCCTTGTAAAATAACCGCATAACCGAGGCAACATCGAAGTCCTCCCCAAGAAACTTTTGCTGTAAATTCTCAGAAATCTCCGCTTCATTTTTTACCGAGTATTCTGTAACTAGGCGCTCAATTTCCTGATAGCTGGTCTTTAAAACATCTATATCGGGAAAGGACTTATTAACGATAAACTTCTGCAGATGGTAATCGCGGCCAGTGTAAAAGAGGTAACACTTTGCTTCAGCACCGTCTCGGCCAGCCCGACCGATTTCCTGAACATAATTTTCTAGAGACGACGGCATGCCGGCATGGAAGACAAACCGTATATCTGCCTTATCAATCCCCATACCAAACGCATTGGTGGCCACCATCACCTGACTTTGATTAGCCAAGAATTCCTGCTGCGATTTATTGCGACCTCGGTGCTGCATTCCGGCATGATAGCGGCTGCAGGAAATCTCAGATCGCTTCAGCGCGCTGTATATCTCATCGACTTTCTTACGAGTGGGCGCATAAACAATTCCTTGCCCAGTAGCAGAAAGTACACTCTGTAAAAGATCGTTTAATTGCTCAGCGTAGCTTTTGCACTTAACTACTCGTATCTTTAAGTTATCGCGAAGATACCGATCAACTACCACCTGCGGCTGATTCAGCCCTAGCGCCTCGATAATATCAGATTTCACTTTTTTTGTAGCAGTTGCTGTAAGTGCCAACTTTTGTGCGTTAGAAAAAGAGGATAAGTAGGAGCCTAGTTTGCGGTACTCAGGGCGGAAATGCCCGCCCCACTGGCTAATACAGTGAGCTTCGTCAACGGCCACCAAGCTTACGGTTGCTACGCGACCAAGTTTCTCACGAAATGAACTTAGAGCTAAACGTTCAGGTGATAAATATAACAACCGAACCTTGCCTCTCTCTAGCCTACGCCAAACATCGTTGCGCTCTTCACTCGACTGCATGCTATCGAAAGCATCACATTGAATCCCCATTTGCTGATATTTACGCACTTGATCGCGTATTAAGGCAATCAATGGAGAGACAACTAACACGAGCCCCATACCAGATATCGCTGGCAT
>JANQHA010000383.1 GCA_028282865.1 Oligoflexales bacterium | reverse complement strand
CCAGTATTGTAAGTCAGAGTAAGTTCTTGGCTGAAGCACTCTCGGCAGAGAACCCGGCCGAGTACCTGGAAGTCGAGCAGCCGATTGCTAAAATTATGCAGCTGTTCGGGATAGAGCCCAATGGAATGAGCGCAGGCTCCGGTCAGGGTATGATGAGTCCTCGAGAGTTTTTAGCGAAGGCTGGGGTTGATACCGGCCGTGTTGCGATTGAAATTGGTCTTCTGAAAGATAATCTTGCCCTATCTGGATTGACTTCCTATATGGTTCGGGCGGCTAAGCTACGGGGAACAGCCGACTCACTCGATGGAGTAAATCAAGTTAAGCCGCTTCGCCCGCTAACTGATAATAGTCGATCTTTATCACCAGCTCACGACTACCAACCCAGCTCCACTGGTGCCCAGCCAGGTCGTGACCTTAACAATATTGATTTCATTAAAAACAGTCTGCGCCTTCAGGCTCAAAATTCTGATACTGGTTCCATGAGCGGCAGTCGCCTAGATGTATCCAATGTAATTTCATCTGAGGGCTCGCAGGCACCATCTAGTGCGGGCCAGTTAACGCTTGGATCAATGAGTGAAGAAGCTCTAATGAATAGACAGATCGGCGCTCAAGGAGTAACAGCTGCGACCCTCGTTTCTGAGCCAGGTCAAAGTTCGGTATCTATTGCCGATTTGCGCACAGATGATCAATTGTCATTAGAGGTTGGTGAGTCACAGTTTTCAGGTGTGGAAAATGACTTAGTAGGAGTGGGGCCTCAGTTTTTATCAAAAAATGATTCGATGACTACCACTTCACCGAAGTCCTTTGATGTTGCGGCAAATTTAGAACGTATTATTGCTGCACAAATAAAGAATAACGACTCTGGTTTTAACCAGGACTTTGGTGGAAGCGATAGGCAACCGGATTCTCAAAATAGTTTTTTGGCTGAAAAGCGAGTTGAAGGGGAGCTGGGTTTTGCGGCAAATGTCTTAGAGAGTAATAGCAAGTTTGATCTATCTATATCTGCTACAGATCATAATCATGATATCTCCTCGCCAGTTCGCCGTCAGGTAGTTGACCATGCGCAGATGTTGGTTCGAAACGGTGGTGGAAATGTGAAGCTGAATATCGACTCAGCAGAATTGGGCTCTATCGAAGTCGCTTTAGATGTTCAAAATGACACCGTTGGTTTAAAGTTGCTTGTTTCATCTGATCAGGTCAAAGAAGTCTTGGTGCAAGACATATCGAAACTAAAAGATGCATTATCCGAGCATAATTTGGACCTAGATACAATTGAACTCGGACTTTTCGATAAACATCGAGGTGCTGAGAACTCGTTTGCTCATCAACAAAACTCTGGTGCAGAACAATTCTTAAATGAGTCATCAAAAGAAAATTACCGTAACCTTGGGTCTGCGGGGAAGATGGTTTCTGAAAAAATTAAATCAATACCTAATAGCTATAACCCATATCGAGCCCATAATGGTTCGATCCAGGTCGTTGCGTAATCAATAGGAGACTCTCCCATGAGAGGTGAGCTACAACAACGAATCAATCCACCGACTTCTCGCGGTGGCATGGACTTCAACACTGGTTTAGGAAAGGTTTCTCCAGAGAAGCCGGCGACCAACGATGTTGATTTTTTAAAAGTTTTAAATAACTCTAATAAGGATACTAAGCTTGAGCGAGAGGCCAAGAAAAACGGTGACCTCTCTGGTGCTAAAAATTATCAGGACTTTCTAAAAAATTTGGAAGCTAGTACAAAAAAACTTAGAGAGCCAAAAAATAATTTGGATAAAGATGATTTTCTTAAATTGTTTGTAACACAGCTCAAACATCAAGACCCGTTAAATCCTAACGATAGTACTGAAATGGCTAGTAAACTAGCTCACTTTAACAGCTTAGAGCAGATGCTAAATGTCAATAAGACCTTAACTAAGATGCTAGATACCCAAAAGGAAAATCGTAGTGTTGACCTTGTCAACTATGTCGGCAAAGAGATTAATATCAATGGAGGCCGAGTAAGGCTTAAGGACGGGGTCGCTACAGAGAGCATGTATGATGTCAAACGACCTGCAACAGCTGCTAAGATTGAAGTTCGTGACGCTGCGGGGGTAGTGGTTATGACTAAAGATCTAGGATCGCTAGATGCGGGTGAGCATAAGTTTAAGTGGGACGGAAAGGATGCCGAAGGTAATAAAATTGCCAATGGCTTCTATTCATTTGCGGTCATTGCCCAAGATATAGATGAGAGAGATGTTGAAGTTCAACATAGTTCTAAAACTAAGATCTCTGGTATCGATATTCAAGATAAAGATGGAGGGTTATTTACCGAGTTAGGTAAAGTTAAGCTTTCTGATATTAAATCTATCGGAGTAGATGGGTTTGTAAAAGATGATAAGTCCGCTGAAGCTGCGCAGGAGCTAACTGAGAAAGCCGAAGCAGCAAAAGCTAAAACAAAAGATAATAAACCTAAAATAGGAATAGAACAGCATCAGTTAAATAATCCGGTGCAGCCTAACGTTGCCGCTAGCGGCCCAGCGACTGTGGAAGCACCCCCTGTGAAAAAGCAGCAGGCGTCGGTAACTCCTGTGACAGATAAAGGTATGCCAAACGAGGTAAGGTCGTCGCCTGGTCATGCTACTGGTAGCAGTGGTCCTATGGGAAGTTAGCTAATGGAATACTCTTTAGAGCCTAGGTCCTCGGACTTTAAGCTAGCTACATTGTAGATGACTTTTATTCCTAGCTCTTGCTCCAGCTCTTCAAAATGATGAAGAAAGTTTTTATTTATCCATTTGAGTAAATCATCTCGAATTTGAACGGTGATTTTTTTTGCTTTGTATTCGCTATGGTATCTTTGCACGGTTCTGAATAACTCGGAAGCTAAGCTGGGATACGATTTGACTAAACCCTCTCCAAAACAATGTTGGCAGTTTTGGCTCATCATGGTTATCAAGGGGTCGCTTGTGCGCTTTCTTGTCATTTGTAGTAGGCCGAGCTCACTGATACTAAGTACATTAGTACGAGCCCTATCGTTCGCGAGTTCTGCGATTAATCGCTCCACGACTTTTTCTTGATCATCTGGGGCCTCCATATCAATAAAGTCTATAACGACAATTCCCCCGATGTTTCGTAATCGTAGCTGAGCAGCAATCTCCTTGGCTGCCTCTAGGTTTGTGTGCAATATGGTATCTCGAACCGAGCCATTCCCGGTAAACTTTCCGGTGTTGATGTCGAAGGCACATAGAGCTTCGGTATGATCTATGACTAAGTACCCGCCCGATGGCAGCCAAACCTTAGGCTTTAGGGCGTCGTTGATTTGAGTTTCAATGTTGTGTTTGTCAAATAATAAGCCCTGATCTGAATATAGCTTCAAAAAATTTTTCTGATTGAAGTCTAGGGCTGAAAAAAAACTTTTTAAGTCGTTATAAACAGTGGGGCTATCGGTTTCGACATCCATGCCTTCGGTAAAAATGTCCCTTACAACTTTAATGTGGGCATTAGGAGCCGAATAAATAAGCTTCGGTTCACTGGCAAGATTGATTT
>JANQHA010000366.1 GCA_028282865.1 Oligoflexales bacterium | reverse complement strand
TTGTCTATTCACGATATTCAACTAGCCCTAAAGTTTAGTGACCGCTGCTTGGCCTTAAAAGGCGGGAGAGAGTACTTGACCGGAGAGACCGGTAATGTTCTTAGTCATAGCAATATATCGAAGCTGTTTGATATATGCGAAGCTGATTTGTTTTAGAGTTTAATTTGGAGAAGTTTCATGTTTCTTTTCTCAGTTTTGTTGTTGTTACTTTCCTGCCCATCTTTTGCTGATGACTCTAGCGCGATAGGCCAGGAGATTAATATAACTGCTAGTAGGTTCAGCCAAGAATCCAGTAAATCTCCTGGGACTATTGAGGTGGTAACTGAAGAGCAGCTGCAGTCAAAGTCGGGATCTAATGTTGGACAGGCATTATCCGAAGTGCCAGGTATTGAGGTGAATACTAGCGGAACTAGCGCGACCTTTACTAATTTATTTTTGCGGGGCGTCGCGAGTGATCAAATTTTAGTGATGATTGACGGAGTGGTCGTTAACGACCCAAGCACCAGCACTCGTCTATTTGATTTTTCTAATGTCAATTTAGATTTAGTTGAGCGTATCGAAGTACTGAAAGGCCCGCAAAGTGGGGTGTATGGCTCGGATGCTATGGGTGGAGTGATTAATATTATTACCAAACGAGGTGAAGGTCCTGGTAAAATCGGCATAAATGCAGAGTGGTTTTCCCTCAATGGTGGTAAAGGCTTGCTTAGTTACTCAGGTGGGTCAGGCGGGGATTATTGGTATTCGGCATCAGTCTCACATGAAAAATCAGAGGGGTTCTCAGCGGCTAACGAAGATGATGGTAACTTAGAAGAAGACGGCTATAAAATGTCTTCGATTACCGGAAAAGTCGGTGGCTCTCTATCTGAAAGCTCTGAGCTGGAGTTTGTGTTTAAAGGGTCAAAAAAGGAGTTAGATCTCGACGAATTCGGAGGGGTAGGCGGTGATGATAGCGATTACCTCAGTAAGACTGATATGATCGCTTTGAAGCTGGGCCATAAACTATTTTTTAACGACGATATGTTAGAGCTAGGTACCGATATATCTTATACTGCTTATGATCGAGACCTAGAGAATAAAGCGGATTCTGCAGATGATTTATCTGTTTTATCGTCCACTTATCACGGGAGTAATAAAGGTGCACGAGTATCTTTAATTGCTAGAAGCGGTCCACATACAAGTATCGTTGGAATTGAAGCCTCAGAGGAGAGTCTCGAGGTAAATGATCACAACTCAACTCTTTCTGAAA
>JANQHA010000576.1 GCA_028282865.1 Oligoflexales bacterium | reverse complement strand
GACCTAAGAGAGTAGTTAGGGTTTCTTGCGCGAATTGATTCATACTCAACCTTCAAAATCGATTGAAATACGGACTGGTCTACCATTAGGATCTCCTGTGTAATAGGAATACAACTTAGAAATAAAAAATGCAATATCTCTTGGAGCAAAATGCTCCAAGAAAGTTTTGGAGCGATTGGTGTATCTTTGCTACCTGAAATATAAGTGACCTTTCGATCCTATATTTTAGCAAAGATGATATTTAAGATGGCTTGACGGAACGAAATAGATTGCTCCGGGTAATCTATTTGGAGCATTAAAACGATCGGCGCTATTGACTTGCAATTGCTCTGATTTTAGCATCATCCGCGTAGGTTTAAAAGAACATAGTCGTTATGTCATCAACAAGTTACAGGGAGTAGTATAGATGAAGAAGGTATTCGGGATTGTTTTGTCTTTGATAATTGCAAGCTTAGCCTCGGCCGGTGGGGGGCCTTTTCCCGGCAATAGAGATAAGGATGCCTGGTCGAAGTTCGTAGATATTATCTCTGCGACATCGTTTGTTGGTACTTGTCAGCTTTCGTTGGAACGATTTTCAGGTGACAATCCAACGGATCTAGTGGTGGTTGATAGTTCCTACAGAAGGTTTCAGATACCATTGGCTTCACCAGAAGTTAGTCATGGCCGTACGACTCTACAAAGTTTTTCTGGCTTTAGGAAGGTAGAGTATCGTGTTTCCGGAGTTACTGGTTGGGATATTTTAACATTGAAATTAAATGATTATGGCGTCTCTAAGGTAACTTGGCATAGCGAACTTTCGGCAGAATATATGTTTGAATGTGAGGAAACGGTAACTCTACCTAACCTACTTAATGATACTGAAAATAAGGGTATTTTTTTGAGCTATGATTTTGATCTTGGAAAGAATGGGTGGCAGCACGGGTTTGCTAACTATTGGGAGAATGAAGAAGTTAGATTTCAGATCGATGGTCAAATCTTTCCACTACCGATTCCTCTAACTGGTAATGGTTATAAAGTGCAGGGATTTAACCATACAGACGAATTAATCATGTTTTTACATAAGATAGTTGGAATTCGTGAGGGTCTTAAGCCAAATCACTGCTATGATATTGACTTTCGGGTGAGTATGGCAACAAATGCAAAGGATGAACCGGGACCAGGCGGGTCACCAGCATCTCTAAGTTTACAAGTCGGGGGATACCCATATGGAAATACTGATGTGTATCCTAGACGTCAGCTTATGAAATATGATGCAAAGGATCCCAGATATTGGCGTTTAATGGTTGGTAAAGAAGATATTCGTGACATGGCTTTGAATATTGGAAAAACCGGTAGTGGCAGAATTGATAACGAGTACGTAATCATTGAACGAAGAGGTAAGTATAAAAATGCAATGTCTAGCAATACTGGAGATTTGTTTATCTATGTGGGAACGTCTTCAGGACACGAATCATTTGATATCAGGTACTACACAAATATTGAGCTTCAGTTAAGTCCTTGTGATGTTCCCTGAGATGTTAAACTTCTAAAATTTCACTCCCGACGGTTCCAACGGGGACTCTTCCGGTAGTATTAAGGGATTCCTGGCGGCATAGCTTCGCTGAGAATGATGTGTCCATTTGAGTTCAAAAGACTGTATTGGTCGATAAAGTGCCCAGCGCCCAATCTTGAAAACCTCGGGACCGCGAGCTATAATTTAGTATCGCTTTCTAAATACTATTGATCTCGGGGGAATGATGAGATTTATTTTGACGATACTACTATGTATGGGGGGATACTCTAATAATTCCTTTGCTATCCCTAATATATGTCACGATATCGCTGATGGTCTTTTAGAGAAGAGTACTCAAGCGGATGACTTAGAGTCTTTAATGAAGCAGTTTGAAAGTATTAAGAAATCTCCAGATCGTTTGGTTAGTGAGAAGTATGCTGCTTATCACGAAGTATTGACGGGAGTGATTAGACGGCTTAATGAAAAACGAGATCCTCTATCTAAGCTTGTAGATACGAATAGTGCCGAATATAAGCGGGACTATTCAACTTTATCCAGGTGGTTTGGCGAAGGTTCTAAGTATTATAAAGACAAAGTTAGACCTTTTAAGCAGGAGATAACGGCGATTGATCGGATTTTAAATAAAATTGTTCCTCTGGCTGATCAGGTTGCTTCTGCGCAGAAGAATTCATCGACAGACCCTCTCATATTTGAAGCTGATTTGATTTTTAGCTTGGCTTACGCTGATTATAGCTCTTCGACATCTATGGCGTTTGCAAAATCTCTTTTGGGAAAAAAGGGTGAACTAAATAAGCTTATTGAGGATGCTCACAAAGTCTACAGTATTATTTATGATGCTATAGGAAATAAGGATGTCGTTCCGTCTCTTACTTCTACATTGATATCAGCAAATAAAACTGATGGAGCAAATATTTCCAAGATTATAGCGCTGTTTAGAAGCTTTGAAAAAGAATACAGTTTATCGGTATCTACGACACTCGCTATTGCAGCTTTTGTTACGAATCATAAAAGCTTAACCTCAAAAAAGATTATGAAATTCTATGAGGAAATATACGAGAGAGATGATGTAGGTAGTAAAGCTGCAGCTAGTATGACTTTTGCGTATAGCTTAAAAGGCGGAGATTATAAAACGGAACTCGAGAAGTTGGTGTCCATATATAATGATGTATATAAGTTTGAAAAAAGCGTTGAGAAGAGCTCCGCTATATTGGCTACAGCTATCTATCTTCGGAATGATTCTAAAGTGGATGCAACACGGGCATATAGGTTACAGCAGTCACTTTATGGTATAGATGGAGTGGGTTGGAGTGAGGCCGCTGCCTTAGCATCTGCAGTGGTTTTGCGCGGAGGTAAGTCAGAAGATATTAAAGTTATGAAAGATATTTTTGAAAAATGCTACGAAACTTCTGTGTGTGAGACCTCACAGGCCGTATCTTTAGCAAGCACTGTTATTCTGCGGCGCGATAATATTGATATACCTGAGTTGGGTGGTGTGTCAGTTGAGGTATTTTCTTCGTCTGGAACTGATATGATGACCTCTATGGCGATGTATAACCTTGCAACTGGTGGGGGAGTTGACGGAAATATTGCAACTCCATTTTAATTTGAGTTCTAGGCTGTAAAATTACCGTAGACCTTCTAGCACCATTTCTCGGTCCTCGGGCCGATATGACCGTTCAAATATGAAGTCAGTCCACATATTCCGGTAAAAATCTTGATTAGAAAAATAGTCTGCTTCGACTTCTAATCCCTCAGCAACATATCTTACAGTATCACCCTTGATCTCATTCTTAGAGTCTGTAAAGTTCTCTTGGCGCTGTGCATTCGTAAAGGTCATATTTTGACTGTTCGATGCCAAAGGGTCTAAAATTGCAAACTTATCAGCTCCGAGCTTTAGCTCTACTGGCCTCAACCATGGCAGTGCGAATGATAACAAAAGCTGAGGAGTTGGGTATGGATAAAAGAATACCTGAGGATATTTCAAAATACTTAGATACCTGCAAAAATATTGCCCCACCTTTGGAGCTTGCTGGCAAAACTTTAATTCCTGCTTTCCGTCTCTAAGAACCTTTGATTGTATAGAAATTTATATTTCAAAATCAAATATGAACTTCTCTGAACTATCATTTCGATTGGTCAGTACTAATCGACGAAGTGGGAGTATCCTAATTTGCTCGTCCGGGCTACACCTTCTATGTGCAATCATGATTGGCTCATGATTTGGATCGTATACCAGAGCTTGTATTTCATCATCTGTGTTGATTTCTTTTTCAGAAATGTCTATCAATTTTTTGATGTTTTTATTGGTATCTTTTACGAAAAATTGAAGGAATTCATATTTGGATGTTCTTGACGGTGCAGAGTTTATTCTTGAGTTAATCCATAAAATCAATGATCCCCTGGGGCTGTCTCCTACCCAGTTTTTTGCCTTATGTGCTTCTACTCCCCTTTTTTTCTTACAAGAAATACCCCGAGAATACCCAAAGTGCTTCTCCTTACTGTACGCTGGCTTAAAGTCTCCAGTTCGAGTTTTTACGATCACTTTGTAGTGTTTCGGGAGG
>JANQHA010000575.1 GCA_028282865.1 Oligoflexales bacterium | reverse complement strand
TCATGCAGCAGTTTTTACATTGCATTGATAATTACTCAGAGGTCTTGGTCGAAGATCATTTAACCATGGGTATCTTAGCAGAGCGGTTAGGGCGCTACCTCAGGTCAGAGAAGTTTTCTCACTTACGATCTAAGCTTTCGATATTAACTAATGGTAGTTTCCAGAGTAGAGGTAGTGATGGCGACCAAGCTTTGAAAATAAAGTTTTCTGAGGTTGATTTGATCGAAGGAAAATGGACCGTCAGCTTTGGCGATGGCGGTAAAGTCGGAACCAAGGACTTTAAATATCACCGAAAAATCACTGCACAAAACCTCAGTAGGATGTATCGATTTTGCTGTGAGGCGAGTGTGGCATATTGTGTTGGGGAGTTGAAAAGGTGACAAATACCTTCTTATTGGTTGGAAAAATTAGGACTTCTTATAAATTAGGTCATATCGTGTGATTTGAGTATTTGTGTTTTTCTGTTAATCGTTTTAAAATACCACTTAACAAATCTACCAACTTCATAAGTATATAGAGGGTTCTAGTTGATATCAAAGTTTGTCATTACAGTACTCTTTCTCCTCATGAGTCATCCTGCGTTATCTAATTTTCCTGGTGGCTGTAATTTACTCCAAAATTATGTTGAGTTACCAAATGAAATTCAGGAGTCGCTTAATAGATTTATGGAAAAACATGGTGAGCCTGAAGCTCGGCAATTTGGCGAGATTACTATTCAAGGTAAGATCGAAAGGAAGTTTACCTTAGATGAGTCTTTTGTTGTTGATGGAGCATTGGCTCCTTCTAAAACCGTTCAATATAGAATTACTCCGCGAAGTCGACAAGCGGGTCTTCTTGAATTATGGCTACTTTCAAGGTCATCTAAAAACGAGCATGCTTGGGCTTATATTGCCGATAGGAATGTTTGGGTTGATGTAACAATGGCAACCTCCAATCATGGTGTTCTTCAGGATGGTGAACTGGTAGCTGCCCTTAGAAATACTTTTGGAAAGGTAGAAGTGTATCATTCCCATCCTGTTGCAGTCCTTGAAAGCATATACAATAGTCGCACTGATATTTCCGTAAGGACTATAGAGGTAGCTGGATCAATCCCTACCTTTAGTGATCTCAACAATATTTTGGGAAGAACGTGGTCCTATAGAGAGCATGCGCATGTCGAGGGGATCATTGGCCCTCTTGGTGTTACAATGTTTGCACCTCATAAAAATTCATATCTGAGCCGAGCCGGTCCTCCCATGGTCGATATTGCAAATATTGATTCGAAATCAATTATGGAGTCTGGTCTATCTCTCGAAAAACAAGCTGCAGAATTGGCGAGGGTTCAGCATGTTGAACATAATCAAATACAGTTTTTTAACGGTGATGAGGATGCTCAAGCATTTAATATAAAGTTTTTTACTACCAGGGAGTTTGGTGAAATTGGCAACTGGTCCTCGGATCATGGTGTCAAACTAACCCCTGAAGAACTTGCGCGAATGAAAAGAGATTAATTATTTTAGCTTTACGCTAATTTCAACCTAAAGTCTTAAAAAACTCATATAGTTTTTGAGTGATTGTGATAGGTATGAAGAAGTACAAAAAATTCTCAAATAAATCAGTCATGAAAAAATATGCAAGCTACCCTGAAGGTGTTAGAGCTAAACTTTTGGACTTACGGGAATTGATTTTTAAGATCGCTTCTAAGACCGAGGGAGTAGGAGCTCTTGAAGAGTCTTTGAAGTGGAACGAGCCGAGCTTTGTAACCTCAAAAACCAAAAGTGGCAGTACCTTTCGAATAGACTGGAAAGAGAATGATCCTGATAGATACCACATTTTATTTAATTGCAGGACGACACTTATTTCAATCTTCAAAGAACTTTATCCTGATGCATTCGATTATGATGGTAACAGAAGAATTTCCTTCGGTCTCAATGAGAGGATTCCTATTAGGAAGCTTTCGAAGTGTATTGAAATCGCTTTAACTTATAACTTAAATGACTATAAGAATTTTTTTGACTAGCTATTGATAACATAGGGTACCCTGTTATGGGTTAACTCGAAAGTGTCAAGAGTATAGACATTACTTAACTTTGACAACCATTAAATAGCTAATATTACTGTATTATTTTGATTTAGCTTCTGGAATAAAAATTGCTGCTAATAGTTGTAAGAACTTACACAGGCTCACTTGATGAATATCTCTAAATCTAAAAATTGGCAGGCCCTAATTTTTGCCCTAATCGCTGCGGTACTTATAAGTTGTGGTGATGGTAGTAGTAGCTCGCATACGCTTAAATCGGAAAAAACTGGGAAACTAGACACTCTGCAGATTTTTGAGATTCTAAGAAATTCCTGGAACCAAG
>JANQHA010000162.1 GCA_028282865.1 Oligoflexales bacterium | reverse complement strand
ATAACGTTTGCGCTGTTCGTTGTACTGGCGACTTTGCCAAAGGCTCTACTGCTAGCTCTATTTTAAATCTATGTGCTAAGAAAAGTATCAAACCCGTTGTGATGGCACGAGCTAATTTTACTTACAAAAACTTCAGTTATTTTGCAAAAAACACCTCTCCAAAAGTGAAGCGTACCTTTGACCTAATAATAAACGAGCTAGATGCGGTCGCTTCGACTATGGTAGAAAAGGCTGTTCCAGATCACCAGAAAATTCTTACCAATGTTTATGAGTTTATTGCTAAGTCTGATTACAACATCGAACTACCAAAGAGATCGTGCAGTATTAGAACAGCTTTTGCCAAAGGCGAACCGTCTATTAGGTACGATGAGTCCGTGTTAAAGCCTACCCAGGGATACTATATTTCTAGCGATGGTAAGACGGGATTTTACCATGAATTCTTACCTTTGTTTAATTGGGGTAACTTAAGATACCGAGCACCTACCGAACAGATCGCAAAAAAAATGTGTGAGAAAGAGCAAGGCTCTGGTCTATGCGACAACATCGGGAAGCGGACTTATAGTTACAGATCTGGTTATAAAACCTTTCCACCTTCAACGACCGGTATTTGCTTGGGGTCTGAAACCGGTATTAGAATGGCGGACGGATCGGCAAAGAGGATATCTGAGGTTAAGGTCGGTGATATAGTGATGGGATACAACACCACATCAAAAACGGTTCAAGCAACCAAGGTTCTTGCTACGTTTGTTCGTGAGCGAGAAGAGGTGCTCAGCCTTAGTCTTGGCGGCGATAGCTCTGTGGTAGCGACACCAAGTCATCTATTTTACGTCGAAGGCGCCGAATCAGGAGTCGAAGTTAGCACCTTTCTTAACAGTAACCAGAGCTTGACGGCTGTTAATGAAGAAAATGCGATGACTCGCGTGCCAATTATTAGTTATAGGGGCCTTAAGCCGCAAAAGGTGTTCAATCTTTTTACCGATCTCAAAACTTTTATTTTAGAGAACGGGGTTGTGTCTGTTAGCTACGAATATGGGGTTGCCGGGCCGAATTTTTTGCGTGACTAGGCGGCGATTGGTTCGTCTTCACTGCTGTAGTTTTTTACGATTTCTTTATTAGATTTTTGTTTAGCAAGTAGCTTTTTAACCATCTTATGAAATCTTTTCGGCTTTTCAATGAAGTCCCTCGGGGCTATTTCTATGGATTTTCTGAGGTTTATTGATGCACGTCGGTACTGATAATCCCGTAGGTATGCTAACCCCAGATTGAATCGTAATTTTGAAAGGTCTTTGTTTTCGTGAGTAAAGCACATAGCTGCTTTGTAATACTCAGCTGCTTGTTTTGTCTCGCCATTACGAGCTAAGCTAACCCCAATAATATTTAGTGAGCTAGCAAATTGACCTTGTAGTGGTCGATTGCCAAAGTTTGTATAATGATCTTCGATGCATTCTGCGACTTTTATTCCGGCCTTTGCCTTCGATCGAGTGCTATCGATGTGGAGAGCTTTTTGAAAGTGCAGGCGAGCCATACTAGTATCTCTCATGGTCAGTCCGACCTCTCCTAGAAGGCAAAGTCTTTCAATATTATCCGGTGAAAGCTGTAATGCTTTTTCGAGGTAAGGAACTGCCTTGCTAGGGTTGTTTTTCTTATGCCAAATTTTTCCTATTTGAGTCAATGCGTGAACGCTGTTTTTATCTATGTATAATGCTTGGGACAGGACTTTTTCTGCAGTTTCAAGCTTGGAGTGTTCTATCAGCCAACAACCGGCTTGAACTAAAAATAGGCCAGGATTTGGCAAGTCTTTAATAGCTTTACCAATGGCCTTAAGAACCTGACTGTCATCTTGAAAGATTGGCTGTAATAGCTTTGATACATATTTCTGTAACGATGGCTGTATCGATGCATCTCTACAGGTTTCTTGGAGCTTCTTGCTAAATAAATCTAAGTTAACAGGTTTTTCGATAAATTT
>JANQHA010000116.1 GCA_028282865.1 Oligoflexales bacterium | reverse complement strand
CTTAAAATTATCGTGGGCACTTGATTCCACGGTAGCGGCAAAGCGAGTTCCGATCTGAACCCCATCAGCCCCTAAACTAAATGCTGCTGCAATGGCTCGGCCATCACCAATACCCCCAGCGGCAATCACCGGAATATCAACTTGGTCAACCACTTGAGGGATCAGACTCATCGTAGTAATTTCGTCGCGACCATTATGACCCCCAGCTTCGAAGCCTTCAGCAACCACCGCGTCAACCCCAGCATTCTCACATTTTTTTGCCAACTCCGGGCTAGAGCAAACATGCACAACGATACACCCCTCAGACTTCAGCCTAGCGGTATACTTTTTAGGGCTGCCAGCACTAGTAAAAAAAATTTTAACTCCAGCCTCTAGACCCGCCGAAATCTGCTCCTCAATCCGCGAATAAAGTAAGGGTAAGTTCATTGCCAGCGGCCGATCAGTTAACGATCTAGCTTTTTTAAGGTGCTGCCTGAGCAAATCAGGTGACATCGAACCAGCTCCCAACATCCCCAAAACTCCCGAATTGGCAGAAGCCGCGGCAAGCTTAGCCCCCGACACCCAGACCATACCAGCCTGGACGATAGGATATTTAATGCCGAAAAGCTTGGTTATCGATTTAGATCTTGTATTCATAAGCGAGATCCTTAATAGTACCGGGTATAAGTTGAGGCCTAATAACAGGGCAATGCCCAGCAAATTTATAGAGAGTCTATTAACATGTTGTTTTATGAGTTTCTAAAGCTATTTCATATCCTTGCCGCTTTTATGTTTATTTCATTCGGTGTAGCTTCCTTATTGACCCAGTCATCTAAGCTAGTTAAGGCGATGTTTGGCGCTTGCTCATTGCTTGCGCTCATTGGGGGGGTGGGGCTCATCGGAGTGCTAAAACAAGGTATGCCCGGCTGGATGACCGCGAAACTTATTATTTGGGCAGTTATCATGGCCTTAGTTGGCGTGGTAAACAAAAGATTCCCTTCGTACCGCACCCATGCCATAGGAGGGCTTTTTTTCTTGGTGGGACTCGCCATATTCTATGCCGTTTACAAACCATAGGAATTTGACGTGTACGCAAGTGGAATTTTTAATGTCTTAGCTCTTTTAATAACTATAAACCTATCACAGGAATTATACGGCAGATTTCAACAGACAGATGAACAAGAAGTAGACCGCGAAGATCGAATATCGAGCGAAAACTTCAATGACGAAATCAGCTACCGACCGCCTTTCTTCTGGCAAAGATTGTGGGATTCAAAATCCATGGGCTTACGAGCGAACGGCGGAAGTTACAATGCCAAAAGGTTCTCATATATTGAGGAGATAAAACTTCAAAGCCAAGAAGATCGTTTTGCTACGTTCAGTTACCGGCAGCATCGTCGCCAGACGATGATCGTAGACATTCCTGACAGAGAGATGCGAGTGAGCTTTAACTCACTTAGACCTATTCACTTTTCTATCATGGCCGACGGAGATAGTTACAAAGCAAACGCAGATTTCGGCACTGCCGTAACCTTTAAACCTAGGCCAAATAGATCCCTCGAATTATACCTATGGAAGGTAGACCATCTTTATAACAACAAATCTGAAGAAGAAAACGCAGAAATGACTAACGATAACTGGACCTACGGACTACGATATAGGTGGTATTTCTCTGACAAGTTCCACGCACATGTCACCGCCGAGCAGGATACGCCGGTTCAGTGGCAACGAGAGGGTCTGGGTTACGACTACAACTACAAACAGCTAGAATATAAGATTTTGCTAGGTTATGGAGATCCTCATCGGGGCTGGTACAGTGAGGTGAGTTGGCAGGACCTAAGAAAATCGGAGTCAAAAATTTGGGCCGCGGGGCCAGCTAAAGACATGACAAAAAAAGTTTCCGTCTACGAATGGTTAATTAACTTTGCCAAACAAGGCACTTCAGACACAACCATCGGTGCTATTTTCATTCAACGAGATGTCGATTATGAAACCTCTAATCCCGACGTTGAGGTATCTGACGAGGTCGATCCTAGCGACCTGAGCTCTGACACCTTTCGCAAAGAGTTAGGCCACTACCTAACTTATTATTATAAATTGAAAAAGCATACTAACCATGGGTTTCAGTACGGCTATCATGCTAACCACCTATCGGTCACTGAGTCAGACAAAGAGAAATACCGCGCTGAATGGAAGTTTCAGTTTGCTTGGGACTATACCTTCGATAAAAACTCTCATATGTTTCTTAACACTTCTTGGGACTTAGATGAAATGGCTAGGCGTTATCCTTACAAAACAGATGAAGATCGGTTTAGGCCTTGGGGTGGTGGCAATATACAATTTATTACTGTATTTTAGTTTGGAATTAGATAGTTTATATGTCAATGAAATCACTATTTGAAAGAGGTCTTCTCTATTTAGAACTTAGCGTTCCCAGAAAGCGCAGTTAAATTGGGAATCACTTTTGATTAACTATGATTCTCTACTTGTTCACCTGGGATATGGCTTTCTAAATAAGTAGTCCTTCGAAGGGAGATCAGCTGAAAAAGTTACTATTTGTCTGCCTTGGAAACATCTGCAGATCACCAGCTGCAGAGGCTATCATGAAAAAAATGGTAACTGACCAAGGTTTGGATGATCAAATATATTGCGACTCTGCTGGTACGGCGGCTTATCACTCCGGCAACCCAGCCGATGAGCGGATGATTGCTCACGGTAAAAAGCGCGGCTACGACCTTACTAGTATTTCGCGCAAGGTCTACCCCTTTAACGACTTCACCGAGTTCGACTATATCATTGCCATGGACGACTCGAACTACAGTGACCTCACCCTTATGCGTAGTGACGACCAAGAGACCACCAGCAAACTAGTGATGATGTGCCACTATTGCAAAGAACACGATATTACGGAAGTGCCAGACCCATACTACGGCGGAGATCGTGGGTTTATTCATGTATTCGAAATTTTAGAAGATGCATGTTCAAACTTTCTTAATGAGCTTAAAAAGGAGCTTAAATAGTATGCCTAAGACGTTTTGTAGAGCATGGCTGTTACTTTTATCGACGTTTTCTTTACACCTCTCTAGTGACTCCTTTGCAGAACCTTGGCTTGGAAGTAGATTCGCACAAAACTGTGCTGGCTGCCATGCCCCAGGAAGAAAAAATTTGGCTCCGATTGACCGCCGCTGTACGCTATCTTGCCAAGGGTGTCATGTAAACCCAAATGGCGGTGGGATGCGTAGCTTTTATGGCAGGTGGAACCAAGATCGATGGCTGCGTTCATACCGACACTCACTCGAACAAACAACCAAGTCATTTGTCCCAACTACTAAGCAGCATTATGGCAAAGAGCCCTTTAAAAATAACCCGGGTAAGGACCAATGGATATTTTTTGAAGGCCTTCCGCTAGTAGAAACTTCAGAAACAACTATGAATGAGAAGAAGTTCAATAAGTACGGTAAAGCAGAAAAAACTACGGCGCTGTCATGGAAAGAGTTTCTCTATCAAGTTCCGGCAATGGACCCTTATAGACAATTCGACTACTCTAGAGTCGACGCTGGGGGTGATGTGAGGTGGCTCTGGAGAAGTTTGCAATCTGAAAGTCATAGCAATGATAGTGTTTCAAACTCAGCGGATAAATGGCAAAGCTTTTTAATGTCAGTCGACGTTGGCGTCCGTTATCGACCCATTCACAGAAACCTTCATTTGGTTTACGAGGGGCGTATTATGGGTAGCCCGGCTGATCATGTTCAAAAGAAAGATATATTAAAGACATCTGGCACTCGCAGCCTTTATGCAATGGTCGACAACCTACCTTTCAACACTTTTGTTATGGGAGGGTGGTACCGCCCGCTTATAAATGCCGCGACTCCAGATCACAACTCTTTAGGTGAGAAAATGCTAGCTAGTGCAATCATTGGCTCACCGAGATCTCAGTCATTGCTATTTAATGCAGTGAGTGTCGGTGTCGCTCCGAATGTCCCGTTTGCAAACGTTCATTACATCCGACGTAAGAAACTTATCGGCGGCGATATCGACGGAGACGCAACAACCGGCTTCGCAATCAATATGGGAATGAGATTCGTAACTTTAGGTGGGGCCATAAACTACACTTACTGGAAAACATCAGATAACAATGATGTGACTAATGAGAAAACCGATACCGAGATCTTTACCTTCGGTATATCTGGACAGCTAGGCAGAGTAACTGCTGGGGTTGAAGCGCTTAGCCTTGCGCGAGACCAGGGTAATACAGACTTTCGCCGCGGGGGCGTGTATAGCCTTAAGACCCGCACTCGAATTTGGCGGGAGAACTATGCTATAGCTCATTATTCGATGGCCAACAGAACAGTGATGCTACTACCAGGCTCGACTTCACAAATAAAAGTTGGGGCCCGAGGGTTTCATATCGCTGGACTCGAAACCATGATTAGCTACGACATCGAAAAGCAAACCAGCGACGGCAAAGGCGGTGAGACAGATATCGCCGATACCAAAACCACGAGCCATATAACAGGCCAAGTACACTTTTTCTTTTAGAGGTATATTATGAAATTACTTACCTTAGCTACCATCGGGACGTTTTTTCACTTGGCATCTTGTGGGCTCACGGATCCACACTACGAGGACTACACTTCAACAAGTAGCGGACCAGTAGACGCCAGTACCGAATGCGGAAAGACAGCAGTGACATCTTATACCACTAATATTTCTAGTGCTGTTGACGGGACATGTGCTGGCTCCTCCTGCCATGGTGGCGGCGCTGGTGGTGTCACACTAACAGCTGGATCGCACGAAGCAAACCGCCTAGCACTGTACAACTACACCGGTTTGGACAAAGAAAAGTTAGTGGCATATGTCGAGTCCTCAGCGCACCCCGGCAAAACATTGGCCACCGGCCAGCTAACCAACGACGCGGTCACAAGCTGGTTGAACCAAGAGGAGGCGTGTATAAACGGATCTTCATTAAGGGGCAGACCGCATTAATTTAGAAAAATTGTAAGTGATAGAATTCTAAAATCATTCAAATAAATATTTTTTTTACCTAAGCGTTAAAGAATCAATCCTCCACTTGCCGAAAGGCTTATTAACAAATTCACGGGGCATACTTCCCCTGTGATTCAAGTATAAATCTCCATTTAAAAACTAGATAAATCGTGTCCTTTGGAGGATCTATGACAGTCCGCATATATGGGTTTATGCCCAGTATTATTAGCATATTAGCATTTTCATTCTTTGGTGCGTCGATCGCGCAAGCGGCTAGCCGTGATCAGGCATACCGAATGCATAACAGGCTAGCCGGGGTGCCGCCAGATGCCCGCACGCTAAATCAAATGAGCGCGTTAATTGATCAAGGGAGGGCTGAAGATGCTGCTAGAATCGCTATCGAGAATCCATACTTCTACAATCTAAGCTTAAAGAAATGGGTAAACTCTTGGACCAACGTCGATGAAAATGATGATGTCGCTCTCAACGATTTCACAGCAACAATCCTCGGGATTATTAGAGATGAAATTCCTTTTGATCGAGCCCTATATGAGGACATCTTATATATAGGCCCCACCGGAAACGGCGTTCCGGCTTATTCGCCGACAAACAACAATCACTACCTGGCTCTTGAAAACCAAAGAGTCGACCTAAAAGCAAACTTACAGCGAAGAACACTGTCTGGAGTTACCGGCATCGGAGAAGCAGCAGGAATTACTGGAACCCGTGCATTTGGCGAGTCATTTTATACGGCCGGAACCAACCGAAGAGCTCTACGTTTTACATTTATGAATTTTCTCTGCACTGACTTCGAAGAAATTTCTGACACGACCAGGGCTGACTATCGAGTCAGACAAGATGTTGACCGCAGTCCGGGTGGTGACAGTAATGTGTACCGAAATAAGTGCGCTGGATGCCACTCGGGAATGGATGCACTTGCTGGGGCCTATGCATACTACGACTTTAGAGATGGCAGAACTATCTACGAAGCTGGAAATGTCCAAAGTAAATACTTCAACAACAAAGACACCTTCCCCGACGGCTATCAAACTCAGGGAGATGATTGGATCAACCTGTGGACAACAGGTCAGAATAAAGCTTTAGAGTGGAAGGGAGCAAGTTCTGGCAACGGGGTCAAAGCCCTTGGTAGGATGCTTACAAACACCGAGGCATTTCCAAACTGCATGGCAAAAAAAGTCTTTACTAAATTATGCTTGCACGAGCCAAAATCAGATGCCGACTTAGATCATATAAAAGTGCTTTCCAGCCAATTCAAAAACGACTCATACAACATGAAAAATCTTTTCGCTAAAACAGCGGTGACCTGTATGGGGGATTAAGATGAGTACAATACGAATTCAACCGCACATAAATATCTATAGAGGAGAACTTCATGCGGCCTAAAAATAAATTAGCTCTGGCTACTTTGATAGCGATGACATTTTCTAGTATTGGGTGTGGCAAAAAAACGATCAAAGATCATTCGATATTTGTGACGCGCAAAGGCGCAGACAAAGTAGGTTCTACAAAAAACCCATCATCAACTAACAGCGGCCAAACTCAGTTCTCACTCAAAGACCTCGAAGCAGCAATAGGCCTACGAAGCTACGAGCAGGTTAGAGAGACCATGGCGACCCTAACCCGGGTTGACCCAACAGGACAAAATATTTCAGATATATATGATGAAGTAAAAACACAGCTTCCAAATAACAATGACATTAAGACGTTCTTAGCATCGCACCAGGTTGGCATAACAAAAATGGGAGTTGAATTTTGCGACTCACTTATCAACCAAGCTAACCTAAGATCAACTATGTTTCCAAACTTTAATTTTGCATCAACGCCAAGAACAGCTTTTTCAGCGGGAGGCTCAGCAAATCTAGCGGGCTCAATGATCGACCAGTTTTGGGGAACAGGCTTATCTAATCTTCCAGATAGAAATACGGCGATAGATAGTCTAGAAAGGCTCACCGACGATCTTTTAAGTGGTGAAAACCTAAATGATGCCAGCGTCACCCTGCAAGTTAGCAAAGGCATATGCACCGCAGTGCTAGCTTCTTCACCAGTAGCTATATTTTAAAAAACTTCAAGATAGGAAATAGAGGTATGAATAAAGTCAAAAAAAATGAAGAAACTAATGAGGATATTCTAAACAAGCCTATGCTTCACGATGATCATGCGAAGCCTAAGTCAAGAAGGGACTTTCTTGCTAGCGGTTTAATTTCAGCTGGGTCTTACTTAGCAATGCCATCTCTTCTAAGTATACTAAGAAGCCAAACCGCATACGGACTGGAGTGCCAAGAAGGTGGAGGAGGATCATCGGTCCCTGGTGTTTTGTGTTTTGATTTGGCTGGAGGAGCGAGTATAGCTGGGTCTAACGTGATGGTAGGCAAGCAAGGTGGTCAGGAAGACTTTATAGCCAACTACCGAACTTTAGGACTTCCATCTGACGTGGCTCGCAACGTCAATCGTGAGTTAGGCTTAGTATTCCACGAAGATAGTGCATTTCTTAGAGGAATTTTAGAAACAACGACGCCAGAAACCCGTGCAAACGTCGAAGGTGCTGTGTTTTGTACTTCGTCATCCGATGATACCGGCAACAATCCACTAAACCCAATGTATTGGCTGAATGCCGCAGGGGCGAAAGGAGAGCTAACCTCTCTTTTAGGATCGCGTAACAGCGAATCGGGCGGACGTTCAAGAATCCCAGCTTCATCGGCTAACCCGGCTGCTCGCCCGGTTTTGATCAACAGACCAGATGATGCATTGAACTTAGTTAAACTAGGGAAGCTAGCTAACATTGTAGGTGCCGACAAGGCTCAAAAGGTTCTCAAAAGTATAGAGTCTATGAGTGCACAGCAGCTAGCGAGGTTTAGCAACAAAGACCTTCCAGGTCAAATTAAAGACCTCATTCGCTGTGGTTATATAAACAGCGCAGACATGATCAATAAGTTTACACCAGAGCGACTAGACGCCAGAACAGATCAAGCCGTTACTACAGCATTCGACAATTTGAACGATGGCGGCCAAAGACAAGTCGCTACCATGACAAAGCTACTTTTAGACGGCAATGCTGGAGCTGCAACCGTAGAGCGTGGTGGCTATGACTACCACGACGGAAGTCGTGCGACCGGTGAAATCAAAGATTTAGAGGTAGGTAGACTAATGGGTCGAGCAATACAACTAGCGGCTCTGAAGCAAAGAGATCTGATCCTTTACGTATTTAGCGATGGGTCGGTCACCAGCAACGGAGGCGTCGACAATAGTGGCAATGGTCGCGGCAAACTTGTTTGGACTGCTGATAGTGGTCAGAGAGGGGCTGCATTTATGCTCTACTACCGCGCGGCAGGTAAACCAAAACTTCGAGATAGCAGTGTTAGGCAGGTCGGAGCATTTAAAGATAATGGAGCAGTCGACAACACAGCGACTCAGATTAGTAGCAACGTAGAAAATTTAGGCAAAGCGATCGCGGCGAACCTACTTGCAATCCAAGGACGCGAAGGAGATTTGGCAAAGGTAGTCGGAGACAACCCGTTTGGCAGCGACCTAAATCGCTACTTAATCTTTGACAAGCAAGGTTAATGACCTGCTTATCTAAAATAAGTATAGAGACCCTGGAGGAATGACATGTTTAAAAAGCCCAAATCGGCTTTGATCCTACCCGTATTAATATTGACGAGTGTATTTACTTCGTGCTCCATCGACCCGTCGGGAAATAAGAAACATTCGAGTGCCCCATCAATACCAGGAGAAATTTCACCAACACTGCCTGGTTCCAGCGATGGAACTGCACTCGGATCTTTAGAAGCTTTTCAGCAAACAGTCTATCCATTAGTTAGAGAGGTAACCTGTGCGGGTTGCCACGCCACAATTGCTGCTCCTTTTTTCGCATCAGACGACCCGGAGGAGTCCCACAATGCGGTAGTTGTCGCCAGCAAGGTCGACTTGGTAAATCCCGAATCATCTCGGCTAGTCCAGAGGCTGGCAAATGATGCTCACAACTGTTGGAGTCAAGACTGCCAAGCTGACAGCGAAGAAATGCTGGCTGCAGTTACGATGTGGGCCGAACTTATGGATAACAAAGATGACTCCAGTCCAGAACTTAAGACACATACACTGACCCTTGCCGATGCAGTCCCAAAAGAAAACAACCCAACAAATCAAGGCACCATCATTTTAGAAGCGGAAGAGGGAAATCTAACAGCACCGATGACGGTTGAAAACGACGGCAACACCTCGGGTGGCCAGTACATCCAAGTTCCAAATGGAAATGGAGGCTTTATTCGACAGCCTAACACCGCAAACATAGGAATTGTTACTTATGACTTTGAAGTTACCGAAGCAGGCACCTACCGGCTATGGGGGTTAGTTCAAAGTGTCAATACTAACGATGATTCTTACTACGTTAGAATAGACAACGGTAACTTTCGCACTTGGCAGACAGCAATCACTGGAAATAACTGGCAGTGGGATCTAGCCACCGACCAAAACAACGGAGGTAACATTCACGAGTTTAACTTGGCTCCCGGAATACATCGCCTAGAAATACGCAGAAGACAAGATGGAGCAAAGTTAGACGCTATAGCGCTAACAACAGACCTTAATTTTACCGGAGCCGATCCCGAGCCTGAAACAATAAATATCTTACGATTTGATTTAGAAGATTTAGTAGGACAGTCAGGTGTCTACTTGGAGATCGAAGTATCTGAATTCGACAATTTCAGTTATAAGTTCAAAAACCCAACTATAGTAAGCGAGTCGACGACACTTACGGTCAGTAACTTGAAAGTTCTACTAAACGATAAATACAACCCGCAGCACTCAACCTATACATATATCGACACCGAAGTAAGGCCACCTGGGGCAATACTATCAAGTGCCGCACTAATCATGCCTAATGATATTGGGTTTAGTAGTGATCAAATTTCGATATCGTTTCAAACGCTCAGAAGCAAATAGAGGATTTCAAATGTATTTTACTTACTTAGTAATGATCGCAATAGGAATACTGACATCGAATTGCGGCAATGAAGTAGAGGACCGAAGAAGAGTTGTCTACGTTGATGAAGAAGGCAAAGTAGTTAATGATCAAGATGCAAATGCCAGCGAAGGTGAGCAGCCAGAGAACCCGTCAGAGGGCCCCATCGTAGTAGTACCGGTTCAACCGCCAGGAACTTCATTGGTCGGAGCAATCACGTCGATCAACGCTCTTGGCCTAGTAGTCGGTTGGGCAGTAGACGACAAAGAAACAGCTGAAAGTCTAGAAGTTAGCTTTTATATTGGAGATAACGATAGCGCCGGCACATTAGTCGGACAAGCTGTAGCCAACCTCTCGGGTTTTGACAACAACTACGAAGGCAACCATAGGTTTGAATTTTCACTTCCCGAAGCTTATCGTGATGGAAACCAGCAAAAACTATATGTAGTTATGAAAGGAAGCGGACAGGAGGGGCCGCTAACTCCGCAGGCCAAAACTTATACCGCTTACGCGCCGTCAGCTGCAGGCCAAAATTTCTACCAAGCTCAAGTGCGTCCCGCATTAAATAATTGCCAGGGATGTCACCCAAATGAAGTCAATTACGATAACCACTTCAGACTAATGCTTGATAAGTCTCCGGCTGATGGAGGCACAGTAGTAAATAATCGTCTCATTTTAAAGGCTTCCGGCGGTCTGAATCATGGCGGCAACAATAGGTGCGGAGGAATCAACAACGGTGCTTGTGCTCTATTCCAGCAGTGGTGGAACCTAGAGTTTGGCTCCTAAAACAAGGTGACGTAGCCAGCCATTTTGCCGCAAAACCCGTAAGAACCTATTGTCTTTACGGTCTTTTAGGTGTTATACCGGATACCGGTAGTTATTTAATTGACCGTAAACGAAGGGATCTGGGGATGGCATTAGTACCGTTAAGAACTGTTTTAGATCATGCGGCCGAAAACAATTATGGGGTCGGTGCATTTAATGTAAATAACTTAGAACAAATCCAGGCAATTATGGAAGCGGCCCGCAAAACCGAGAGCCCGGTGATCATCCAGGCGTCACGCGGAGCTCGCAGCTATGCGCAAGATGCATTTCTTAGACACTTAATGCTTGCGGCTGTTGAGTTATACCCTGAAATCCCAATCGTTATGCACCAAGACCACGGCAATAGCACCGATACCTGTTTTTCTGCAATTAGGCAGGGCTTCACATCGGTCATGATGGACGGCTCGTTAAAAGAGGATGCAAAAACACCGGCAGACTTTGAGTACAATGTGGCAATCACAAGGAAAGTAGTTGATGTAGCTCACTCATTTGGAGTTTCCGTTGAGGGGGAGCTTGGCTGCCTTGGTTCATTAGAAACCGGCGAAGGTGAAAAAGAGGATGGACACGGATTCGAAGGTAAGCTTTCTAAAGATATGCTGCTAACCAGTGTTGATGAAGCAGCCGACTTTGTTGAGCAAACTAAAGTAGATGCTCTAGCTATTGCAATAGGAACCAGTCACGGAGCATATAAATTCACCCGTAAACCAGATGGCAAAATCCTCGCAATGGATCGCGTAGCCGACATCCATAAAAAACTCCCCAATACTCATTTGGTCATGCATGGCTCTTCCTCTGTTCCGCAGGACCTTCAAGATATCATCAACCAGTACGGTGGTGAGATGAAACAGACCTGGGGAGTTCCTGTGGCCGAGATTCAGGAGGGAATCAAGCACGGAGTTCGCAAGATAAATGTAGATACTGATAACCGTATGGCAATCACCGGTGCTATTCGTAAGGTTTTTCAAGAAAAACCCGAAGCTTTCGATCCACGCGCATACTTAAAGCCAGCTCGCGAAGCCATGCAAAAGGTTGTGGAAGATCGGATGATCTCTTTCGGGCAAGCTGGCCATGCACCAAAAATTCGGCAAATGAGCCTGGAAGACGCTACAAAAACATACTATGTGTAATGCGTAAAGGCGCGTCGATATGTTAGTAACCCGGATAATAGTCTTTTTCTTAACTATTTATTCTACATTTTATGCTGCGTCGTCCTTCGGGCAATATCAAGATAGCAGATATAAAAAGAGAAAAAAAAGCACCTACACCAAACAGAATAAAAAGACTAAGAAGCGAATTATCAATAGAGAAGATCTTTTAGAAGACAGTGACCTAGAGAACCCGGTTAAATTTTTTCCGAATTGGCCAACACCAAAATTCAATTATGGCGCGGCCCCCATAATTGGAATGAAATACCAAGTTGATAGCGACGAAAACTCTACCAGCCGAACAGTCCAATCAGAGATAGGGCTCATGGGCTACGTATCAGGGATTGGACTATGGCCAGGTAACCCGGGGTTATACCTGAAACCTGAACTAGGATACGTCTGGGGCCGTGTCGACGGTGAGACTGATGTGGCTGGAGAAAGTCAAGCGACTAAAATTGACGAAACCTACCAAAGAAGCTGGGGAGGAGTGACCTTCACAGTGCCAATACATTTCTATCGCCACCAAACCCAAATTAAGGTCGGTAGAAAGGTTTTTGAGAAGACTAGCAGCAATAATCTCTATAGCTTTACCTTAGTTAACGATTTTGGCGTTTTAATTTTAGATTGGTTGTCCACCCACTTTACTCACACCCTGCTACAAACTATGCAAAAAAAGTTTAGTGCTACACCTTTTTCTGAGGAACAAGATTACTGGCTCCACACCCGGCTATTTACAGACTTCTTAAATTTTTATGCTGATTTCGGCCCAGGGTTTACGCTCATTGACCGAACCTTTAATCAAGACTCTGCTAACGAGCGGCAGGTAAACGGTAGAGTGGACTACCTGCTTTTAAAATCAGGCCTAAACCCCTTCTGGAAGCTTTACCTCGCCGGCCATATTAAATATGTGTACGACTCGGATGAACAAGAAATCGGCTCGGATGCCGGGACCAGGTTACCAGATCAAGACTTATACGATGCCCCAATTGTCGCCATGCCAAAGGATTCCCTATACGCCTCTGCTGTCATTGGAGTGGATAGATTGATAGGTGGCTTGGGAGTTGGTTGGCGTTACAACGTACAAATTCTCAATATGTCAGAGCAAAATAATACTCAACGAGAACGTACTGAAGATAACGGTCTTATAGTTAGTTATAGCCTTTCACTCTAAAAAAAAAGGAGCGCTACAAATGTCGCAAATGCAACGCAGCCACTGGAGCAACAGACTTGGTTTTATCTTGGTTGCCTCCGGATCAGCCGTTGGCCTAGGCAACATCTGGAAGTTTCCATATATTACTGGCGAGCACGGCGGAGGTGCGTTTGTATTAGTCTACCTGGCATGTATCATGTTTGTGAACGTTCCCATCTTTATTGCTGAGCTTTATATTGGGCAAAGGAGTCAGGCCGATGCTGTTTCGGCTTTTGAGAAGCTTCATCATACAGGAACACCTTGGCGCATTGCCGGGGCAATGGGAATTGTTAGCTCGTTTTTGATACTTTCGTTTTATAGCGTCGTAGGCGGTTGGGTCCTAGATTTTCAAGTTAAATCTGTATTAAATCAATTTGCCGGTAAAACCGACCAAGAGATAGGCGGTATGTTGTCTGCTCTTTTTGCAGACCCTAAAAGCCTGTTGCTTTGGCATCTAGCTTTTATGGTACTTACGGTGGGAATTGTGATCGGTGGCATCAGCCGGGGTATCGAAAGGTGGGGGCGCATTTTGATGCCAGGCTTATTCGCTATACTTATTGGGCTGCTCGTTTGGTGCACTAGCTTGGAAGGCTTTGGAAAGTCCATAGACTTTTTATTCACGCCAAACTTTGACAAGTTAACCGGTAATAGTATCCTTGTGGCACTTGGACATTCATTTTTCACTTTAAGCCTAGGTCTTGCAGCTATGATTACCTACGGCAGCTATCTTGATAGAAATGAAGACCTTGTGAAAGCTAGCTTAGCGGTAGCTGCAGCAGATACCACAATAGCTTTAGCATCGGGAATTGTAATATTTTCAATTGTGTTTTCTTTTGGTCTAGCACCGAATGCCGGTCCGGGTCTCATGTTTTCGACCTTACCGACGCTTTTTAATAAAATGCCGGGTGGGTACTTGGTCTCGACTGGATTCTTTTCACTCGTAGCATTTGCAGCATTATCATCCTCTATCTCACTTCTTGAGACCATCGTGACCTATTTTGTGGATAAGCGTGGGCTGTCCCGGTCGAAGGTCACGATTTATGCAGGCGTCGCAATATACTTACTAGGAATTTTGTCTGCATTGTCATTCAATACGCTAGCTGATTTCAAAATTGGGAAGTTTACATTTTTTGACCTTTTTGATGGGCTAACAACTAACATCTTGCTACCACTTGGTGGGTTAATTATTTCACTATTCTATGGCTGGATTCTCAGTCGTGAAGGAGTCAAAGACTCTATTCAGGGCCACGGAGGAGAGCTTGCTTGGAAGGGACTAATGTGGGCAGCACGTATCTTTGCACCTGCATGTATTCTTTGGGTATTGTATAATGGGGCAACAAACTGGTTATTTGGCTGATGGAGCACGACTCATTTGTTGAAACTATCAATACTTACGATTTTATTGTCAATTCCATGCGGACTATCTGGTGCAGAGATAAAGTATCCTGACTACGCTAGTTTAGGGCACCGAGTTTATATCTCGGCGCTTCGAGCTGGAAACCATGACGAAAGTGGTGAAAATAGCTATTATTTTGTTTTAACCGCGCAGGCTACAAAAGATAAAAGTCTGACCCCCAAAAAAGCTGACAAAAAAAAGTCCCAAGCAAAAGATAACAGCATCGACCAAGAGCCAGTGCAGTTTGGTGAACTAGAGATAAAGTCTTTGGACAAGTGGAAAAGCACAGAACCTATCGAAGATCAGCTATTCACCGATATCACCGGAGATAGTCTTAGAGAACTGACCTCGGTAGCGATGCGAACCTTAGAAGCTACCGAAGATCAGATTATGATCTCAATTAAAATTGACATGTATGAAAAAAATAAAGTCTTCTTCTTCTTCGGTGAAGACCAGCATATTGGCACTACGACTTATCACCCGGTACCACTTCTAAAAAAATTTAAAAAAACTGAAACAAGGCCTTCCACTAAGATTATTGATAATAAAGGTACCGACGTGACTTTTTCCCTTCGGTTTGATGATAAACCAGTAGATGCATCCAGTAAAAAAGAAGAGGAAAGCAAATGAGTAGTGGAATAGAAGGCACTTGGGGCGAGTTACTAATACCGGAGTTTGAGAAACCTTACATGAAGTCACTGAAGTCTTTTTTGCACGAGGAAATAATGCAAAACAAAACTATATTTCCTCCGGGCGCGCTGTACTTCCATGCGCTCAACAAAACACCATATGAAAACGTTAAGGTCGTTATTCTAGGCCAAGACCCTTACCATGGGCCCGGGCAAGCTCATGGTCTTTGCTTTTCTGTGCAAGTCGGCGTAAAACCACCACCATCTTTGCAAAACATTTATAAAGAAATGAAGGCAGACTTAGACTTAAGCCCTCCCGAGCATGGCAACCTCGAACGGTGGGCCGAGCAAGGAGTGCTGTTACTAAATAGTGTCCTTACAGTCGAAAAAGGCAGAGCAGGAGCTCATCAAAATAAAGGCTGGGAGCAGTTCACTGACAGGATTATCGAAATTATTAATGAGGTGCAAACGCCAACCGCTTTTTTACTTTGGGGTGCCTACGCTCAAAAAAAAGGAGATAACATTGACCGGTCTAAGCACTTAGTCATTCAATCTCCCCACCCTTCGCCGTTTTCTGCAAACCGAGGTTTTTTCGGTAGCGCCCCCTTTTCTAAGATTAATCGCTTTTTATTAGAAAATGGCCGAGAGCCAGTTGACTGGGATTTGAATACCCAGCATTAAGGTCGAATCTGTATCGGGTCATCCCAGCATTTACTTTGGCCGCAGGACTGATTTGCAGAAGCACTCACAACATAAACTTTATCATCAAACATATATGCAACACGTTTGCCATCTGAAGATACACTTGGATAAAATGCGCCGCCCGTATAAGGGCCGAGGTTCTGCCAGGAATTGCTGCCATACTCCGCCAATGAATTTCCCTGAAAAATTGCATCACCATCACGGGATATGACCGGATAGAAAGCACAGCATTCAGAAAAACTAACGCTAGACTGGTCCCAGCTACTTCCATTTTCCATATAGCTCACCACGGCATTGCTGTGAAACGCCGTTACTCGAGTTCCAGATGAGCTGATGGTTGGCCGCTTGCCACTTCCTATCGCCGAGTGGTCCCACTGTGTACTTTGGTCAACAGCTAAGTGCAGGTTTTCCCCCGACTGATAAACAACCTTCAAACCGTCGCCACTTAGAGAAAAATCGGCCGCTTTAAGAAAGACTGTGCTGGTTTCCCAAGTTTCATTGTTCTTTTTCGATACATATATCGTCTCACTATCCAACCACGCGACCCGAGATCCGTCGTCACTAATTCCGATCCGACTGCACCCCGTACAAGATGCAATTTCAGTCTTAGACCACCCCGAAGAATCCTTTTCTCTAACGAGCAATCGACCATCGGAAATATAAGTTATAGCTGCTCCATTGCCACTGATGGTTGGAGAGGCTCCCTCGGGTGCAATGGAAATGATTTCTTCGTCAGTAGGAATGATACTGGAGGTCCAATTACCTCCATTATTCAAAGCCACATATAGACATAGCTTCGCCTCGCAGTGATTAGATAAATAAATAACAGTATTACCATCAGAGCTAAGAGACGGCAGGGTAGCTACCGGAGGCTGATCTACAGAGGTCTTACCTGCCTTATACACGAACTCATCAGAAAGAGGGCTCTCCCCCCCGGAACCGGTCGCAGATACACGGTAGTAGTAGGTTTTATCAGGTGTTAGCGAGCTGTGTTTTGTATAAGTTTTTAATATCCGGTCAATCTTCTTACTATGGGCTTTCTCTAGGCCTTTGATATTAGACCAATAAATAGTATAAAACGATGCTGACTCAGATTGGCTCCAGCTTAATTCGACTCCACTTCCTGATTGCTGGGCTTTTAAGTTATTTGGGGTGGTAGGTACAATAAATTGCTCAGGGCCAAGAGTTACCGCACTAGGCGCCGTCCGGCTTCGACAGCTGCTTCCCGAAAAAACAGCGAGCCACAGCAGCGAATGCACTAAAATATGACCATAGATCTGCATGGACTAGCCCCCAAAATCGACACTTAGGAGGTATCGGGAGCATCTCCATTTCATTTAGAATAACTAACTAATTATACAATATTATTAATGTTTTTTTTCAAAAGAACCTAGATAACAAAAAAGAGGACGATAACTCGCCCTCTTGAAAAATCCATTTTATCTTGATCCTTTGTTAGCAGCGACTAACCTCGACTGCGCAAGGACCTTTCTTTCCTTCACCAATTTCGTACTGAACTGTGTCTCCCTCAGCAATGGGGCCATTAGCGATCCCAGTTATGTGAACAAATACATCTTTGCTGCCATTACTAGGGGAAATAAATCCAAAACCTTTTTCTTCGTTAAAAAACTTTACAATACCTGTTTCCAATGAACGCTCCTAAAACTTATATAAAAAAAACCAGCAAAGCCGTAAAGACCCTGCTCCCTCCTATAATATGACATGAAATCGAGATTGACTAGCAAATTTATGAGCTATTAACCCATAAATTAAATTAATTTATAAAGTACCCCAAAAATACTAAACTAATTAAATAATATCAATATCTTACAATAAACACTGCCGGTATAAAGGCTATTTCAACCCGACTCTTTTTAATTCTTCAGCCAAAATCTCCACAGGCTTTTTGAGGTCGCGG
>JANQHA010000587.1 GCA_028282865.1 Oligoflexales bacterium | reverse complement strand
TCCTAAGATTGGGAATTTTTCTACCCTTAGAAACAAGGTATGCGAGCGAGGCAAGTGAACGTTGAGTCTTCCTGCCAAATTTCTTTGATAGCGGAAAATCACTAATACGTTTACCGACAAAGCTCCTATGTCTCTCCGATCGCTGCTTGTACTCCGAGCTACTCGTTTCAAGTAAATTATTCCAATAATCAGTAAACTCGGCCATTTTCGGCAATCTCTTCTTAATGCCATGCTTAGCAGCAATCTTAGAAGCTAACTCAGGTGTATGCTTATCGAAGATTCCGTGACACAAAAGAAGCTCCAATATGGAACGTTGTTCAGGTTTCGTGGTTACTAACTTGTCAATTTTTTCGGCTATAACATCGTTATTGCGAGACCCTAAAGCTAGAGAAAGAGTATTTAAATCGGAGTTGTTTTTAGTTCTAAATACTACATTCTTTTGGTTAACTTCGACCGAAAGGTGGTCAGTATCAGGTAAACCCCTTAATAGGTTGTAAGGAAATACGTTCCGATTCTTTAAAAATTTATTCCATAAAGTAAACTCGTCGCCTACAATATTATTATCGATACTACCAAACACCCCGACCCATCGGTCGTAAGCATCCCAATTTGGTGTGCCGTGATGGCATAGCTGACATTTGGTATCTCGACTTGTACGACCAAATTCATACTCGGCAAATTTCCAAGTAAAACTCGCCTTTGACTGTTTACTAGAATTCTGATTTTTGACTAAATGGATGACTTCAAAGCTACCACCACTATCCGGCAACCCCGAAAATGCAAGAAGAAGGGTAGCAAACTCGTTATATAAGATTACTCTAGGGTACGACGGAGTCGCGGGTTGATTGCTACGAGAATCATATACAAGAGCAAAACGTTCAAAACCGTGTTCTCGCAGGTCTAGCTTCTCGACTTTATGTAGTTTTCTTAAAATATAGTATAGAAAGCCTTTCAACGTTATAGACCTATTATATGCCTCGTCTACTAAGGAAATATTGAATTCACTAGAATATGAATTGACAGTTGAAGCATCTAAGGAATGCTTAGTTGATTTTAGACCTATCTCAGCTTCTCGGTTTTTACACGAACAAGTAACAACTACAAATAAAAATAAAATATATCTGAAAGAACGGTGTTTAATATTCATTTTTAGAGAGACCCATATAAAAAACCTGCAATGACATCACATTACTCACAATCACTGGGAGTTCCACTGCCTCCAGATATTGTTGCATAAGCTCCACAGAGATCGGTCTTATTCTGGGCAAACTCAGTAGGATTTTCTTCAGCGAGTTTAGTAATTTCACTGGAGAGTTGCGATGACATAGCTTCGTTAAGCTGAGACTTCAGTGCGTTTCGTTGCTTGGTTTCATCAGAATCGCCAGTAAAACTTTCCTGAGAACTAGTGATAGATGAGGTAGCTTTAGCTAAGGACTTTTTAATCTTATCTGGGACACTGCCAATCGCATTAAAGGCCTCAGTGGCCACGAGAATATTATTTAGTACCGCACTAATTTGAGATCCTGAGTCCTCTATAGCAAAAACAGAATCTACTGCTGATGCCAAGCTCACTGCATGCTGGGCATATTCACCTACACTTAGAGAGTCGGAGTCCGATTCAAGCGCATCTGCTCGTAATTGGAGGTGAGCTTTAGCAGCGCCGTCATCTTGATACTGCAGCACCCCATAAAAGACAGCGGCTTCGGCAATGTGGACAAAAGCCCATAGAAAATGGGCGATAACAGCTTTGCTCCTAACGGTAGATGTCGGGACACAGTTTGTACTATTGTGCCGGCTATCGACGTCTGTTGTCTTCACACTCTCATTAACAAACGGGCACACTTTGGATATCGCGGCATTTATATGAGTGAACACGTCAAGTGGCGCATTATTACGAACGGTTTCTGCACTGTCTGGAAGGACGATATCATAATCTTTAAACCTGACGAGTGTTTCCTCATTCTTGTACTCCCCGAGTTTTTGTAGATCGGTATTACTAACATTTAATATCGACCTTATAGTGGTTAAGAACGTAGAGGCATTACTGGTACCTGCTAGAGAGCTGCTTGAACTGCTTGCCGAAACCAAAGTTTTAGCAATCTTAAACGGGTCCATACCAGATAACGACAAATGAATATAGCCCTGTAAAATGGCGACATCCTCGCTAGCTGGGCTCAGTTTCTCAGCTTTGTTTGCCAAACTCATAGCATCATCAAAATCTCCCGAGTCATAGGCAATCTGCGCTCGTTCTAGAAGAGATTCAAGCGACTCTTTTTGCTTATCAGAGACAAAAATCTGATTAACATTATACTTCTCGCCGCACCCAATAAGAGAAGTCAAAACTAGTAATAGTAGCGTTCTACATGTCAGCAAAGAATACAATTCTCTCCCCTTCCTCGGTAATATGATATTTATCGCGCAATACTTTTCGAGCATACTTAGGTGATTTTCTGATCTTGCTTATTTCGTTGATCAACTTGATATTTTTATTACTTAACCCTTTAACCGTTTCAACCATAACTGCATGACTTTGACGCAGCTCAATATAGCTACTGATAGAACTCTCACCACGAACCATACCAACAGCTAACACAAGAACACCAAAACCAAGAATTGAAGACAGTAGTACCTTCGAGGTAAACATACATTTCCTTTAGGTGAATTTTAATTCTAGGGTGGTTTGTATATATTATAACATGAGGAGATTTAGCCACCTAACAAATGCTAAGATTAACACTCAGTATCTATTTGGCTGACTGATACTTTTCTTCGGCCAAACTCAAAAAACCTAACTATAGCCTTAGATTTTCCAAAGTTATCTTCAATACCCTCCAAAACGCCAGCACCGTAGGTAGGGTGTTTTACTCTTGAGCCAATGCTCACCACGTCAGAATCACCAATACTTTGGTCATATTCATAAATAACTTCATCTGATGTATTAATAGTAGGCGCTTCCCAATCCAAATACTTCGAAGGTATGCACTTTAAAAACTGAGATGGTTCATTGGCATAGTGTTGGTTATAAATCATTCGTTCACTCGCACAATATAACGTGAGCTTTTCTCGAGCCCTGGTCATACCCACATAAAATAATCTTCGCTCTTCTTCCAGGAGAGAATTGTCCTCGAGGTTATTACGATGTGGTATAAGTCCATCTTCGACGCCGACTACATAGACACTTTTAAACTCTAATCCCTTCGCTACATGGAGGGTCATTAACGACACTCCAACGGTCTCTTCCTCAGAGTCCTCGCCCTCCCGAACTAAAGTAATCATTTGAAGCCAGTCGGACAAAGACGCGTCAGGAGAGTTATGCGCATAGTCACTCAATGCTTGGGTTAATTCATGTATGTTACCGGTCTTATCCTCTAACTTATCTGGAAACTTTTTCGCCAAATAGTCCTTATAGTCGATCGCATCCAAAATGACCGGCACCAAATTGAAGAGGTCCCCCGAGAGATACTCGGACTTAATCCTCTCAAAAATACTCAAAAATACAGAAAACTTCTTTACCAACTTAGAACTATTGCTATCAACTATCTTTCGCAGCGCTTTCATCATAGATAGGCTGCATTCTCGAGCTACCTGTTCAAGGTCGCTAATAGCCTTCTGGCCGATTCCACGAGTCGGGAGATTAATGACCCGCTTTAAGCTAATATCATCGTCTTCATTCACCAAGAGTCGAATGTAGGCAATGATATCTTTGACCTCCTGCCGATCATAAAACTTCACGGCCCCATACAAACGATAGGGAATATTCTCACCCCGTAAGGCCTCTTCAAATAACCGCGACTGGCTGTTAGTTCTATAAAATATAGCTATGTCAGAGTAATCATAATTCAAAAGATCCTTTTTAATATCATCGACGACACCGAAAGCTTCCATCATACCATCGGCTTCGACCTTAAAAAAAATAGGGTCACCATCTGGAATATTTGAAAACAACTTTTTAGGGTGACGATATTTATTGTGAGCTATCATTTCGCTTGCCGCCGCGACAATATTTCGCGTGCTACGAAAGTTCTCAGCTAAAGTGTATTTTTTTGTATCGGGATAAATCTTATCAAAATCTACAATATTGCTTGGATTGGCACCTCGCCAACTATAAATAGATTGATCATCATCACCCACCACAAAAAGATTCCGATTCTTCTCACAAATAAGTTTTACCAGCTCCAACTGAGCGGGATTGGTATCTTGAAATTCGTCGACTAAAACATATTGGTAGCGTTGTTGAATAATCTCTCGCACCTTCTTATTACGACGAAACAACAACAAGTTATTTAGGATCAAATCACCAAAATCCATCGCATTGCATGAGGCGAGAAACTCCTGGTATCTTTTATAAACTGCAACTCCCCCAGGCGGAATCTTGTAACCGGTAGCCGATAACCGACTTTCAGCATCAGCCGGTAGGACTCCATGAAGTTTAGCATGACGAATAAAAAACTTAATACCTGGTAAAGCCTGTGCTAAGTCTAAATCTGGAAGAACTTCCTTGATAATTTTTTTTAATGCTGAATCTGAATCTGAATCGTCGTAAATAATAAAATCCGTTTTAAAGCCAATTTCCTCGGAAAACTCTCGCAACCAACGCGCGCAAATAGAGTGAAACGTTCCAATATGACTGCGACTTGCTTCAAAGCATAGCTTGCGAGCTCTTTGCCTCATTTCGTCAGCCGCTTTATTGGTAAAGGTCACAGCAAGAATTTGCCACGGGCTCACACCTTGCTCAATCAAACAAGCAATACGAGTAGTGATAATACGAGTTTTGCCACTGCCTGCCCCGGCAAACACGACCAATGGACCTTTGGTATGAAGCGCAGCCTGCCGTTGGACCTCACTCAAATTGTCAAGAAGTTCAGAATTCAAGTATGCGACCCTTCTAGTAAAAAACTAATAATTCATACCACTCAAGTAGTTAAAATTCCACATAAGTAATGGCGATTGCCACCATTGCATCACAGATATTTAGGTTTAAACTCACTAATGGATGGTGTAGGCTGCAAAAAAGACGTTGAGCGAGGTTTGTAATGAAGCATTTAACTAACAAAATACTGAAAAAACTTACGAATCACGATCAACAGCTATTCGCAATTGGGTGTGCCTACATTAACCTAATGCGTGCGCGCTACCCGGAGATTAAGGCTCTGACCGAAGTCGATTACAAAGTCTTTTCTCAATGGGGTGAGGACGGGATTATAGATTACCTGCTGACGTCTATTGGTATAACTAAGCCCAAATTCGTAGAGATCGGCACCGAAGACTACACCGAATCAAATACCAGGTTTTTATTCCAAAGAACTCAATGCCAAGGGCTGATCGTGGATTGTGACGAGCACCTTGATGCGAAAGTAAAAAGTTGGTTGTCGACATGGAAAGGTGACCTCACGGCACTTACCAGTTTTGTATCGAAGTCCAATATAATTTCAATCCTTCAAAAGACCGGTTTCGATGATAATGTTGATTTATTTTCTCTAGATATCGATGGGGTTGATTACTGGATCATTAAAGAGTTACCCGAAAAATTCGCCAAGGTAGCTATTGTAGAGTTTAACTCCGTATTTGGCCCAGACTTAGAGGTCACAGTACCGTATAAAGATAATTTCTTCAGAACTGACCAGCATTATTCAAACCTGTATTGGGGCGCGTCCCTCGCAGCGTTTGTAAAGATTTTCCAAGAAAAAGGTTTTACGTTCGTAGGTACGAATATAAATTGCAGCAATGCTTTTTTTGTCGAAAGCAGTTTAGTCAGCAGTCTTTCCCTCGAGCTACCAGATACATCTGAGCTCAGTCCTTATACAAATAACTTTATGCGAGAGAGCAGAAATCAAGATGGGTCGCTCTCCTACTTAGCAGGAAAGGACCGCCTAAAGGCCATCGAGCACTGCAATGTTATTGACTTATCTTCCGGCACCTACGAAGAGGCGCCTCTTTCAAAATTATGTCGCTTGTGATCAGGCTTGCTAGTAGCTCTGTCTACGGGCTACCAAACGCGTAGACTACTACTCGACAGTTACAGACTTAGCTAGATTTCTAGGTTGATCCACATCAGTTCCACGCAGCAAAGCCATATAATATGAAAAAATCTGCAGCGGGACGACAGTTATAATAGACTGTAGCACTTCGATAGTAGCGGCTGGCACCAAGATCACATCATCGCATATATCGGCTAATTTATTGTCACCTTCGGTGCCGACGCCAATAACTCGACCGTTTCTGGCGGTGATTTGCTCAATATTGGATAAAGTTTTCTCATAATATGAATCTTTAGGAGCAAGCGCCATAATCGGCATATCTTTATCGATTAACGCAATAGGCCCATGTTTCAACTCTCCGGATGCGTAGCCCTCGGCATGTATATAAGAAATTTCTTTAAGTTTAAGCGCTCCTTCAAGTGCCAAAGGAAAGTGGGCTCCACGACCTACATAAAGAAAGTTATGAGATTCAAAGTACTTCTCAGCAATCGCCCTTATCTTAGATTCCTGACCCAAAGCTATGTCTATTTTTGTAGGTAATGTCCGTAAGCAGCTTACTAAGTCAGATTCGGCGACCGACACTTTACCCGATACTCTCGTGGCGATGCCCCAAGCGAGAGCATATTGATATAAAACCATAGCAGTGAACGCTTTAGTCGACGCAACACCGATCTCCGGACCGCAGTCCATTAGCAACAAACCGTCGGCCTCTCGGCTGATCGATGAGTAGGGCACATTTGACAAACAATAAACCTGGGCGCCACAGGACTTAGCATACTTGGTGCTTTCCAAAGTATCCATAGTCTCACCTGATTGGGTGACCGCAATCACTAGACTGGTATCGTCTACAACTGGCTTTCTATAGCGAAATTCACTTGCAAGCTCCACATTAGTAGGCATTCCAGCTAGAGATTCAAATGCATAACGAGCAATCATCCCGGATATAAAAGCCGTGCCACATGCAAGTATATGAATATTTTTAACCCGGCTTAGCTCGATGCCCTCCAGACCCAAAGCGTCGGTGTTAATCTTTCCGCTTTCATCAACCAACTTGGAAACCGCCTTGCTAATAACAGAAGACTGTTCATGGATTTCTTTAAGCATGTAGTGAGCGTAGCCACGTTTTTCAACACTCTCAGCCGACCACTCTATTTCGGTAAAATCGCGGTCGATAACTTTCCCGTTAAAGTCCCACACTCTGACATCATCGCTAGTGATACGGGCAAACTCACCGTCCTCAAGAAACAAGGCTTTTTTTGTGTGATCTACCAGCGCAGCCACATCACTCGCAAAAAGATTCTCGCCGTTTCCCTTGCCGATAGCCATTGGTGACCCTTGTTTCACGACATATACTGCCTCGGGCTCGAAAGGCAGAATCAACCCAAGCGAAAAAGCTCCTTTTAATTTTTTAGCCAAACTAATGATCGCTTTTTTGGTGTCTTTGATCTCTTCCAACTCACGGCTGAGCAAATGAAGAACCACCTCCGTATCGGTGTCACTTTTAAATGCAACCCCGCCAGCTTCAAGCCCAGTTTTTAAATCGGTATAATTTTCGATGATGCCATTATGTACGATCGCAATGGACTCAATAGCATGTGGATGAGCATTTTTCGTAGCTGGTTTGCCGTGAGTAGCCCAACGCGTATGGCCAATGCCTATGGTTGCCTCGCTAGGAAGCTGCTCTAGCTTACCCTGAAGGGCATCCAATTTTCCTTTGGCCTTCACAAGCGAGATAACATTATCACGATCTAAAACAGCGATGCCTGCCGAATCGTAACCTCTATACTCCAGCCGCTTAAGTCCGTTAAACAAAATATCTCTGCAGGCGCGATCGCCGACATAACCCATCACTCCGCACATGAGGAAGTCCTCCCTTCATCTAGAGCCATCATAGCCTCCATACTTTGTAACTGCTCGGGAGTGTTGACACCCAACAGCTCTTCATAAGCATCAGTTTGATAAACTGAGACTTGATTTCCCGCATTGATAGCAATTTCAAAACAATCGGTTAAATAATACTCACCACTGACATTGTTATTTGTTAGATCATTTAAATATTCAAATAATTTCTCAGTTTTGGCAAAAATCACACCACTGTTGCAGAGGTTTATAGCAAGCTCGGATTCATTAGCGTCCTTTTGCTCTACAATTTTTTGCAGATTACCATCGCTACCGATTTTAAGACGTCCGTAACCAGTTGGGTCAGGGACTAACATCCCTAAAACCGCAAGATCAGCGCCGCGCTCTACTGAGTCACTAATAAATGCTGCCAATGTAGCTGGTCTTAAGGCGGGCGTATCACCTAAACAGACAAGAATGTACTCCGCGTTATAGGGGTCACCTCTTAGACACTCGCCGTCGGAAAAATAAGGTTTCGCAGCATTAGAGTAAAGACTTACTGCCGAAGCAACAGCGTCACCCGTGCCGCGCCTTTGATTCTGCCGACAAACCCGCAAGCTAGCATTGTCTTCAAGAATCTTGGAGAACTCCGCTAAATCACCACCAATCACCAAGCTCACATCGCTGCACCCTGAGCCTCTAGCGGCGTCAATTACGTACTGTAGCATCGCCTTACCAAGCACTGTATGGAGTACCTTCGGCAGGTCGCTCTTCATCCGGGTTCCCTTGCCAGCGGCAAGAATAAGGGCACTCACGCTAGAAATCATAGTAATAATCGTCTCCTTAAGACGGTAAATATCTCATAACCCTATGAAACTTAAAAGGGAAACCAAAAAATTGCCGTAAAAACTTAAGCTCCAGCCCCAACCCCCGATATACAGAGCAAGAAGGATAGGATTGGCAGATATGAAGGCCTTTATCACAACTCACCTGGTAATTACGGTATTTTTAATAGCGGGTTGTGACTATTTTAATAAATCTAAAAAACTTGCCTCCAGCGGCATTCAGCAAGAATCCGGGCACATCGACGAGCTAGATGAGTCCGCTGAAATGGCAGCCCTATCGCCCAAGCAGCAGCAATCGACCATCAGTAAAGGGACTCCGTGCGAAAAGCTGCTGACAGCACTGCCCAATGAACCCTATTTCTACCAGTTTCAAGCGAATCTAAGGGCCTACAAAAAAAACGACTTAGCCGGACACCTAGTTAAGTCACATATGAATTATCGAAACCTGATAGACCCTAAAACAGCCGGGTCCAAGAAACGCAGATTCTATGACAACTGCGCCGAGTCTATCCTCAAAATCAACCGCTACCAAGATGTCATTGTTCTCAAGAAAAAGCTTGAAAGCCCTAGGTCTGAGCAGCTTCAGCTCCCAGCCCACTAATCTACCAACTTAACGCTTGTTATCGAAGAAAAGCCTTGCAAAGTTAGCACACAAGATGTCTTGTAATAGCTGCGTCAGGACCGTTTTTGATACTGGAGGGCAGACTCTCTATGAGTTTTTTTGGAAAAATTAAAGACTTTAATCATTCGAGAAAAGAAAAGAAAATCGAAAAGAACATTAAGATTATAAAGAATGCCAAAGCTATTCGCGATGACCGGTTGGCTGCGCTAAACTTCTTCAAATACCTCGATGACCCTCAAATCGCAACCCAAGCACTACTTCAGCGCTTCGAGTATAGTTTAGAGCACGGAATAAACGACTCTCGCGAAAAAGAACTCGCGCTCGAGGGCATTGTTCGCCATAAAGAAGACGTCGTCCCTACAGTGAAAGAGCACCTAAAGCAAACCAATAAAATTGCATGGCCGATTAAAATCCTAAACAAAGTATCATCAGAAGAAGTGGTCGCTGAAACTCTTAGAGGAGCTTTAAACTATGGAGACGTTTCGTTTGACCAACACATTGTAGACAAGAACTACGACGTCCTCTGTTATTTAGCCGATTATCAAATCGAGGGTTTAGCCGATCAAGTGAAGCACTTTTTAAACGATCCAGATGAAAGGGTTCGATTTGCGACAGTCGAGGTGCTGGTTAGGCAAAATGATGATGGCATTCAAAACCTACTCGAAGATTTCTTATTAGATTCATCGGCAGAGAATCGTAGAATCCGTATGACCGTCATCGAGGCATATATCGCAAAAGGCTGGGCGGTATCGAACCCGAAGGACTATAGCGAAGGGCCGTTAGTAGAAGGGGTTTTTGTGACTAAGTCAGGGAAGTTAGAGAGACGTAATTAATACAAGTAAAATTTTTGCATCGAGCCTGCTATTCGCGTACTATTTAATAAATATCCGAGCTTATATTTGGGGTAAATCTTGTGTTTAAAACGGTCTATTCGCCCAGCAACACTCTCTTTATAATGTTTTTTATACATTCAATGCTCTCATGCAAATCACTAGAATCGAGTAAAGTTAGCAGCGAAATATTTAAGTCTGATCCTAGTTATCATAAAAGCATCGGCGTTGTATTAGCTGAAATGCCTAAAAATGGTATCCCAATACAATCAAGTGGGTGGGGATCAGGGTTTATTATTGGCGAATCAAAGAATGGTTACATCGGACTTACAAACTTTCATGTCATAGATAATTGCCTAAACAAAGTTACGTGCTTTATTGGCTTTCCAGTTCACGGAATATCAGCCACAACGAAATGGGAGTTCTCGGAGATAGAAGTAGCAAAGAACTCGATGAATAAGCCTATTCTTCAAGAAGATAACCGGTCGAAAAACAAAGCTTTCTCTGGCGACTACGCGGCTTTTCTCGTAAAAAGAAAAGACCTGAAGCTAACACCTCTTGAAGTTTCTTTTACCTCTCCCCCAGTCGGATCTATCGTCAAATCTCTGGGCTATCCAAAGTCAGTCTTAAAAAAGAACGATTTTTTGGATTCTCCACGAGCACCTCTACGTTTGGTTTCTACTTTGGGAGTAATTTACGAGAGAGACAGCAGCACTTACCATAGCACTGCAAAAATACGCGCTGGTAGCAGTGGCGGGCCTGCACTTATTTGGAGTGGCAAAAAGTTTATTGCATTTGGCCTCAACCACGAAGCATCGATAGAAGGTGATGAAAGAGCTATAGAAGTAAATAGCTTTAGGTCATCTTTGAGGGCATTGAGAGAAATCCGGAAATACTCAGGTCATGATATTTCCGTCATTAAAAATAAAAATCCAAAAGCTTCAATATGGTCCTCGGTCAAAGTTGACTCAACAGTTAAACTTCCTAAAGCAAAAAAAATTGGAGAGACTT
>JANQHA010000542.1 GCA_028282865.1 Oligoflexales bacterium | reverse complement strand
ACCTAAGCCTGTGCTTCGACGGCCAGACTTGTTGGCCTTACTATCAGAAAATGGTTCAAAAATCTCCGTATGACGACTAGCCGGGATTCCTTCGCCATTATCTTCGACTCGAATAACTAAATAATGAATATTTTTGGATGACGTTCTTTGAGTAGCTATAAGTTGAATAGAGCCGTTTGAAGTGTAACGAATAGCATTACTTAGTAAGTTAGTGATAATTCGCCGCAGTTTTCGATCATCAATTTCCAAAATATCTAATAACTGATTATCAACATCGAAAGAAATAGATGTACTTTGAGAATCTAACTCCTTAGAAAAAGACTCACATATATCCGAAAAAAGCTGACTTAACTTGGTTGGTTCGATATTTCGGCGATCTCTTCCAGCCTCAATTTTCGATAAATCTAAAACGTCATCAATTAACTGTAAAAGTGACCGCGAATTTCGCTCAATAATTTCCAAATAACTCATTTCGGTTTCATCTCGAATTAAACTTCTTAATACATCGGTAAAACCTAACACCGCCGTCAGAGGCGTTCGCATATCATGGCTCATATTTGCAATAAACTCTGTCTTAGCGGCATTGGATCTATCGGCTTCTTGTTGGGCGAGCTGATACTCAGACATTTTTATTTTTAAGTCCGTTATATCAGTGCATGCACCGACAATCGAATGCGGCTCACCGTTTTCATCAAATAAAGCCCTTGCGGAATCCCTTAGCCACTTGACCCCTCCGCTAGGAGTGTTAACTCTGAGTTCATAACTTGCAAAACCATGCTCTAAAATCTGCTGAATATGATTTTGAACCCTTGGATGATCATCAGGAACCACATGAACCAAAAAATCCTCAAGGCTATTTATCGACTCTGATTCTGAAATCTCAAAGAGTCGTAATAGGTTACTATCCCACTCTAATTTATTTTGCTTTAAGTCCCAGAGAAAAGTACCGGTATTCGAAACCTCTAGAGCGACACGCATTCTCATCGACAGATCGGCACTAGGTTGGCTTGTGGGGTTTTCATCTGGCTGACTGGACATCATTTTTACCTGCAAAAATAGTCAAATCAGTAAACGCGCGCAGCCTAACAAATAAATAGGCAAATGAACATCAGTTAAACATAAATAAAATCAATGTATTACATAAAAAATAGATGTAAAATACTATAATGGACTGGGAGAACCAAGCTTAATCAATTCAGACCACTCATCTTTAGACACCGGCTGGATAGAAAGCCTCATACCTTTCTTAACAAGTGCCATAGTTGATAATTGCGGAATTTCTCTAATTTCCTTAAGTGACATAGGTTTTTTTAGTCGTTTCTTTGCCTTGACGTCGACTTGAACCCAACGTGATTCACCTTTAGCGGCTGACTTAGGGTCATAATATTTTTCCTTAGGATCCAAAGCGGTATTATCAGGGTATGCCTCCCTAACCACTTCAGCTATACCTACAATAGATGGAAGGTCTGTATTTGAGTGATAAATAAAGACCTGATCGCCTTTTTTAAATTCATCACGCATAAAGTTTCTAGCTTGGTAATTTCTTATGCCATCCCAGCCATCAGTTCGATCAGGGCAAGCAATTAGGTCATCAAAAGAAAAAGTATCTGGCTCAGTTTTCATGAGCCAGTAACGCTTACTAGCCACAGTTAGGTTCTCTGAGACAAAGGAACATAGTTAGTTTCGTTATTTCCTGTATATATTTGCCTTGGTCTACCAATACGGTAGTTCTTTGAATCGACCATTTCTTTCCAGTGCGCGATCCACCCCGGTAACCTGCCAAGCGCAAACATCACCGTAAACATATTAGTAGGAATACCAATGGCTCGATAAATGACCCCTGAATAAAAGTCAACATTAGGATAAAGTTTACGATCTCTAAAGTATGGATCCTCTAATGCAGCTTCTTCGAGTCTTCGTGCAATATCTAGCAAAGGATCTGTTTGACCGGTTTTTGCTAAAATTTTATCGCAAGAACCTTTAATCACTCTTGCCCGTGGATCGTAGTTTTTGTAAACACGATGGCCAAAGCCCATTAAACGGAACGGGTCATCTTTGTCCTTAGCTCTCTCTAAGGCCTTGCGAACATCTCCATCGTTCTTTTCAATCTCTGCTAGCATTTCCACTACGGCCTGGTTAGCACCACCATGCTTAGGGCCCCAAAGAGCACATATTCCGGCCGCTATAGATGCAAAAAGATTTGCATCTGACGAGCCGACTAACCTTACGGTCGAAGTAGAACAGTTTTGCTCGTGGTCCGCGTGCAGAATCAGCAACATGTTGACGGCTTTAACAATATCTTCGTCAACTTCGAATGCTTCTGAAGGAACTGCAAACATCATGTATAGAAAGTTGGCACAGTAATCCAACGAGTTCTTTGGGTAAATAACAGGTTGCCCAATCGACTTTTTAAAAGAATAAGATGCGATTGTTCTGATTTTCGAAAGAACCCGTGGAATCAACCTTGCTACCTGCTCCGGGTCGCTAGGGTCCAGGGAATCAGGGTAATAAGCTGACAAACTGCATACCATTGACGACAAAATGGCCATAGGATGAGCGGTCGATGGGTATCCGTCGTAAAAATGCAGCATATCTTCGTGGATCAGGGAGTGTCGAGTCAGGCCGTTTTTAAAGTCACTTAGCTCAGTCTCGTTGGGAAGTTTACCGTATATTAGTAAGTATGCAGTCTCGACAAAGGTAGATTTTTCAGCTAATTGCTCGATAGGTATGCCCCGGTAGCGAAGAATACCTTTTTCTCCGTCTATAAAGGTAATTCCACTTTCACACGACCCAGTATTGCCAAACCCTGGATCTAAGGTAATCACTTTAGACTCAGCACGAAGTTTTTGAATATCAACAGCTACTTCGTCCTCGGTTCCTTTAGTAACCGGGAGCTGGTAGGTTTGGTTATTTACTTTTAACTCAGCCACATCACTCATCTTTTAACCTCCACATGTACAACCTACAATGTACCCGAATAACGCTGAACTGACAATGCCTCACAGAGCAGTTGGTCAAACTATTTGCATACATTTAAGATAAAATGTTCCAAAAAAGAAGCATTAATGCAAGTATGTTGGAATGATAGAAGCGAATTCTACTACAAATATGTCCGAAGAAGAACTACCGGTGAATGACGGTAATATGTCATTAATGGAACATTTAGACGAGCTAAGAAGCCGGCTGTTTAAATCATTTGCAACTATTTTAGTTTTATTTATCATTGCAATGAGTTTTTCAACATCGATCATAGATTTTTTAAAGATCCCCCTTATTAAAGCCTTGCCAGAGTCGTCGCAGAGTATCCACTTTACCGGCCCTATGGATGTCTTTCTAGCCAGTTTGAAAGTGTCTTTTCTATCAGCGGTAGTTTTGGGCTGCCCACTGTGGTTATACCAATTTTGGAAATTCTTCGAACCAGGGCTTTACCCAAAGGAACGCCGGCTCATTTTACCTTTTACATTAGCATCCATGATCCTTTTCCTCGCTGGAACCTCGTTTTGTTTCTTCGTTATACTGCCGATGACTTTGCAGTTTCTAATTGGGATGGGGTTAGAGGTCGGTGTAGCAATTATAACTATTAATGATTATCTATCGATGCTTCTCATCCTGATATTTGGCTTCGGAATTATATTTGAGACACCGCTAATACTAGTTCTGCTAGCTATGCTTGACCTGATCTCAGCGAAAAACCTGAGCGACCTTAGGCCGTTTGCCATTGTTTCCATATTGGTGGTTGGAGCACTGCTGACACCTCCCGACCCTCTATCACAAGTAGCAATGGCGGCCCCGGTGTATCTTATGTACGAACTATCTATTCTAATTATTAGAATTTTAAAAAGAGATAATAAGAGTGACCAGAAAAATAAATCAAAATTATCTACTCGTCAGCCTTAATATTTGCTTCGCTTTGGGTTGGTTTGCTTATACATTCTCTACTTGCAGTGCACAGGAGAGAAATGACGTTTGGGAAGTTGGGCTAAACTTTCAAAGACTTCAACTTAAAGACGATAAGAATAACTTGGTGGGTAACGGCGGTATATTTCAAATTGGAATGGGAGGTATTATAGGCTCTTGGCACCTGTCTGCTGCCGCAGATATTGTTCTTGGCCCCTTTACCTCACTGCGTAAAGAGCGAGTTAAAACAGATTTCTACGGAACCGGTGCTACGATTTCTAGCCGCTATACCTTTTCTGAAAAAGGAGCAAGAACCATGCAAGGAACAGGGGTCAGCTTAAAGCTTTCGTACGCCGATATTGTCGGCAGATCTATTCAAAACAGCATCCGAACCTCAGACAACCGTGAAGTATCTGAGCTAATTATGAGAACATCGACATTTATGGGCTATGTCGGCATATTTATTTCATGGATAAGAGATATAAGGCCAGTCGGAAATACCACTGAACTTCTTAAAACAAGGGTAGAAGGGTATATTCTGTCTTTTGATTTTGGTTATCCGTTGAAAAGTGCTTATTCGACCACATATCAGGAAACTGAGTATGAAGAAGACTCAGATGAAGTGATTTCAAGTCAAAAAAAACGCGAACGAGGTGCTCATAACGGCTATAGCATCAGGGCAGCTTTAACGATATTGTTAGGAAGCTAATTTTTATTAATAAGGAGCATCTATGTGTTCAGCAATTATTAAAAGAGTTTTTCAGAATGTCTGAGCTAAAGCCGGTCTTTGTGGTATCGGCACCTTCGGGAACCGGCAAGACGACCCTAAATAGAATGCTTATTAAGAACCACCCGGAAATCGAAGTTGCCGTTAGCTTAACTTGTCGCCCGATTCGAGATGGAGAAATAGACGGTGTTGACT
>JANQHA010000520.1 GCA_028282865.1 Oligoflexales bacterium | reverse complement strand
TAGCGATCCTATTTGATTCCTGAAAATTTCCGAGAGTATAACTGCCAATTAGCAAGGAGTTGAGCCTAAGTATACGTAAAAGAAATCAAAACGGATTGCTATAGCATTCACTGATTTTGACAGATTACAAAAGTGACATGATTCTACTTTTTGAGGCATGATTCTCATGAATAAAATTATTGGCATTATTCCGGCAAGGTATAAATCAGTTCGTTTTGAGGGGAAACCGCTAGCAAAAATTGGCGAAAAAACCATGGTGCAAATGGTTTACGAAAGGTGTTTAGAGAGCAAACTTTTAAATCAAGTCAGGGTGGCTACTGATGATCAGCGGATTTATGAAAATGTGCTTTCATTTGGCGGTGAAGCAGTTTTGACAGGAGAGAATATTGCCACTGGAAGCGACCGCTGCTATGAAGCAGTCAAGAACCAAGATTGTGAAATTATTGTAAATATCCAGGGAGACGAACCACTTATCCAGCCAAAGGTGATTGATTCCTGTATTCAGGCTATCCTTGATGCTCCAAAAGCTGTCTGTTCGACTCCAGTTGTCGAATCTAATGATATAGAGGAAATTTATTCTCCTAATGCAATAAAAGTTGCCTTAAATCAAGATTTTGAGGCTCTGTATTTTTCAAGATATCCAATCCCCTACCACCGTAGTCAAATTCAAATCAAAGAATACTACAAGCACATCGGCTTATATTGTTATAGAAAGAACTTTTTAGAAAAATATGTAACTATGCCGCAAACCCCTTTGGAACTCTCAGAATCTTTGGAGCAACTGCGAATTTTGGAAAATGGATATAGGATCCAGTGCTGTTTAGTAGATTATGAATCAATTGGGGTAGACACTAAAGAGGATTTGGAAAAGGTTAGGAAAATTCTTGGAGTTTAGAAGTTAGGCTTTCCCATTTCGGTCATTAGAGGAATAGCTTGGGTGTTCTATCGTAATAGAACATTAGACGTGCTAGCTTTGGCATTTCTAAGCTCTTGATTCCATGGCTTGGATAAATTCGTTCTTCTATCGATCACTTAATCCTAAATTTCAGAACATCTTTTGAGCTCATCAGGAAAAAAATCATGAGATTTCGATGAATTGAGGAGAAAAAAATAGACGATCTCACAACTAGAGGGCACTATTTTTATGGAGATTATCAGGAGATTATTCAAATATATCTAACGTTTAGCAGATTACTTGATTCGTATTTTACTACACTAAGAGGAACTCCCAATGTTAAAGACAATCCCGAAGATTTCCTGCTCTTTGCTGGCAGCTGTTGATAGTGATGTCGCTTTACCCGATGTCCTCAAAAAGTTAGATGTTCTTGGTGTAGATATCATTCACTATGATGTAAGTGATAATCCTAAAACGCTACACTTAAAGGATATCGATCATCTTCGCCAAAATACCCATTTACCTTTTGATATTCACTTAAGTGTAGAAGATCCTACTCCTTATTTGGCTGACCTTAAGCTTCAGCCAGATGACTACTTTTGTTTTCATGTCGAGAATGGTCTTAGTTGGTCACAACTTGAGAACATAAGATATCAGTTAGGCTGTAATTTTGGCCTAGCCATCAATACCGATACCCCGGTGAGCGAACTTTTCGAGAAAGCGCAGATTCTCGATTATGTGCTTTTTATGTCAGCGACCCCCGGAGTATCTGGTGGCGCATTCAATGACAAAGTAGTGGACAAAATTAAGGCATTTCGTAGAGCTTTTCCCAAGGTAAAAGTCCATGTAGATGGTGGAGTTAATCACTTGTCGGCTGCTCTGTTGCGAGAGTTAGAGGTTGATGTACTCATTTCTGGTTCTTACATTCTGAAGAATGATGATCATCTTGTCCAATTGGTTAAGCTATTCGGGAGAAACTTATACCTCCGTGTAGCGGATATTATGAGATCGCACAACCAGATCCCTCGGGTTGGCCCAGATACCGAAATTTGTCAAGTTGTTTTAGAGATGAACACAAAGCTAGTCGGTTGTACTTGTGTTGTAGATCACGACAATCGCTTGCTTGGACTGATAACAGATGGAGATATTCGAAGAAGGCTTATTGTTCAGCCTGATTTGTCTAACTTAAAAGCTAAAGATCTAATGGCGCCGAATCCTTTTGTTGTTAAGCCAGATATGCGATTACTCAATCTATTGCGAGAATTGGACAAAAGGCATGCAGGTTTTGATGTGATTCCAGTTGTGGACTCCTCTAATCAATGTATGGGACTAGTATGGTTGAGGGATATTATTACTAGCCATGCTCTTTAAGCTAGTAATTGTTCTTAGATAAATCGTATATCAGCAGGTCAAGACATGATTATCAAACTTAGCCAATCATCAACAGAAGCAACCCTGAACACTCTAACTCAGTGGTTTGCACAACAAGGCGTCGAAGTTCGGAAAGTAGTCCTAGAAAATCAGGTTCTATTGGTTACCTCTTCGAAGTGGAGGGGGGATACTTCATATCTCAATAGTGTGGAAGGTGTAGAGTCTGTTGTAGATACGGGGACCGAGTATCAACTGTGTACTCGAAAATTCCAAAACCAGGATACTGTAATTGATTTGGGTGGCGGAGTTGTGTTTGGTCGCGGATGCACAATTTTGATGGCAGGCCCATGTGCCGTTGAGTCTGAAGAACAGGTGATGCGAACCGCCGAATTCTTGCGGAGTAAATTTGATATCAAAGTATTCCGCGCCGGAGCGTTCAAACCCCGAACCTCACCCTACTCTTTCCAAGGTTTAGCGGATGAAGGTTTGCGGCTCTTGGAAAAAGTGCGTGAAAATTTTGGGATGAAAATCATCACCGAGGTGAAGGACACCACCCACCTTGACGCCGTCGCTGATGTGGCCGATATCATCCAGATTGGCACCAAGGCGATGTATAACTTCTCCCTTTTAGCCTTTTGTGGACAGTTGGAGAAGCCAATCGTACTCAAACGGGGCTTTATGACCACGATTAAAGAGTTTTTGCAAGCAGCTGACTTTATCATGTCAAATGGCAACTCCAAGGTCATTCTGTGTGAAAGGGGAATACGAAGCTTTGAACCTCAGACACGATTCTGTCTAGATGTTTGCGCGGCAGCATTGGTCAAAGAACTCAGCCACTTACCGATAGTCCTCGATCCCTCCCATGCTATGGGAATCGCGGCTCAAGTGCCTCTTGTGGCTCAATCTGCTGCAGCTTTGGGTATTGATGGTCTCTTGATTGAAACTCATCCCGATCCGGCTAATGCTAAAAGTGACAAGGAGCAAGCTCTATCTTTTGAGCAGTTTAGCCAGATGGTTCCGGTCCTCGATAGAATTTGCACTGCCGTTGGACGGACACTAGTGGCATGAGCAATGAATCCATATATTCTGCTTTAAGCCAATGTCAAGCTATCATTTTTGACATGGATGGGGTTATGGCCGATACAGAACCGCTTAAGT
>JANQHA010000462.1 GCA_028282865.1 Oligoflexales bacterium | reverse complement strand
GCTTAAGGACAGTCATACCCCCCATACCTGGGAGCATAATATCCAAAATAATAATATCGGGCGACTCTGATTCTGCCAATGATAGTCCACGTTCACCATCCTCAGAAGTTATTGTATTAAAGCCCGCAGAAGATACATTGTACTCCAATAACTCCTGAAGGTCTGGATCGTCTTCAATAATTAGCACGATGGGTTTGCTCATTCTTACACTCCCTACTTCCCTATAATACGAACCCTCCAATGCTCAATTGAGCATGATCTTTTCGTACCAAAAATAATCTTTAACACCTTCATAGAAAAACAATAGTAAAACCATGTAAAGCCCTAAAATCATTTTTAATTCTATTTTAATAAGATCTTTATCAAAGCTTAACAACCGCCGCCTATATTCGCGGCATAGTAACTTTATAGGAAGACAAACTATGAAATTAACCACCCTAAGCATTGTACTAACAGTATTTTTAGCTCCAATCTATGCCCAAGCTAAGTCTCCCCTAAGTGGGACTATTAAAGTCGATGGTTCTTCCACAGTCTACCCGATTACTGAGGCAATAGCGGAAGAGTTCCAAAAGCTACACAAGCGGGTACGAGTTATGGTAGGGGTTTCTGGAACCGGTGGCGGATTCAAAAAATTCTTAGCTAGTGAAACAGACATAAATAATGCATCGAGGGTTATCAAAGAGAAAGAGTTCAAAACCGCAAAAGAGAAGAAGATAGGCTTCGTCGAAATTCCGGTAGCATACGACGGATTATCGGTGCTGGTGAACAAAAATAACAATTTCGTTTCCGAAATGAGCTTTAAAATGCTGAAAAAACTCTGGGAGCCGGGAGATGCAGCTAAAGGAAACAGCGTTAAAAAATGGAGTGACTTAAACCCAAAATGGCCCAATGAAAATATAAAACTTTACGGGCCCGGACATGACTCGGGAACATTTGACTATTTCACCGAAGCAGTCAACGGCAAGTCAAAGGCATCACGGGCTGATTTTACCGCCAGTGAGGATGACAATACGCTAGTCAGGGGTATTTCAGAAGGCAAGTTTGCCATAGGATACTTCGGTTACGCATACTACGTAGAAAATAAAGATAAGCTCAAAGCTCTCAAAATTAAGGAAAAACAAAGTTCCAAAGCTGTAGCGCCAATACCAAGTACCATTGCCGACGGATCTTATCCTCTCGCTCGACCAATATTCATCTATGTAAACAGAAAATCATTGTCGAACCCTTTGGTAGCTGAGTTTGTTAAATTCTATATTAAGAGTGCGCCAAAACTAGCTAAAGAGGTTGGCTACATCCCGCTAAGTCCGAAAATGTACAATGACTCTTTAGATAGAATTAATAACAAAAATATCGTTTATAGCTTTTATAAGAAAAACGGATCTTCTGTAAAAAAGTAAGATAACCTTTGGTATTTTGACATGAAGCAAAAGTTTACAAAGAAAAATAAAGTCAAAATTGACGAGACCGTTTTAACCACTCTACTTAAAACATTTGCTTACTCAACCATCGGAATTACGGTGGGCATTGTAGTAATCTTATTCTCTGAGTCCTCTCACTTTTTTGCTGAAATATCTTTATCGGAATTTTTAGGCTCTACCAAGTGGACACCTCTACTGGAGCCTCGCCATTTTGGCGTAATACCTTTGGTTTATGGGACAGTACTAGTGGCTGGGGGAGCGCTTGTCATCGCCGTTCCTCTCGGAGTTCTTATTGCAGTTTACTTAAGCGAATATGCTTCCGTCCGCTCGAGAAAAATCTTCAAGCCTATATTAGAGCTTCTTGCTGGTATTCCTAGCGTAGTTTTTGGTTTCTTTGCCATCACTACCATTACCCCAATCCTAAGATATCTAGACCCCGAGATTCAAATATTTAATGCCCTTAGTGCTGCGATTGTCCTAGCTGTCATGGTTCTTCCCCTGATAGCTTCTATCAGTGATGACGCAATCAGGGCTGTGCCAAAATCTATGAGAGACTCTGGATACGCCCTAGGCGCGACGAAATCTGAGGTCGTGCTATCGATTGTGATTCCAGCCGCTCTTTCTGGAATTATTTCCTCTTGTATTCTAGCCTTTTCAAGAGCAATTGGAGAAACGATGGCTGTCACCTTGGCAGCTGGAGCCACACCTCAGCTAACGCTTAGTATGAAAGAGAGCATTCAGACAATCACCGCGTATATTGTTCAGGTAAGCATGGGTGATACACCTCATGGCACTATTGAATATCAATCATTATTTGCGGTAGGGGTAGTTTTGTTTTTAATTATCGTAGCCGTCAACATGAGTGCCCAGTTAGTAGTAAAGAGATTCCAAAGGAAATACGTATGAACACCAGCAACTTAGTTTTAATTAGAAAGAATCAAACCGATATTTCGGATGTGGTGCGAGCCGCATACGACGAGCTTACGATCGGTAAAAAAAATAACCTCAAACGTCGTAAGCTATTCAACACATTATTTAGGTGCCTTTGTGCACTGGCTGTAGTCCTAGCAGTTTCGGTATTGGTTGTTTTACTATCATCTGTTTTTATAGATGGCTGGCAGTGGCTAGACTGGCAATTTCTTACTGACTTTCCTTCACGTCATGTAGAAAAGTCAGGTATAAAATCAGGAATTTTCGGGTCGGTAATGATCATCGTTATCACAATGATTACGGCAATCCCTATTGGAGTCGGGTCAGCGATTTATATACAAGAATTAATGCGAGAGTCATGGCTCAAGTCATTTGTGAAGACCAATATTTCAAACCTATCGGGAATCCCTTCAATTATCTACGGGATACTAGGACTCGCTGTTTTTGTAAGGATTTTAGGCTTTGATCGAAGTATTCTTGCTGGGGCTTTAGCACTGAGCTTGGTCATACTGCCGATCATCATTATAGCTACATCAGAAGCTCTTGCAGCTATACCCAATAGCATCAGAAATGCTGCGTTAGCGCTGGGTGCCACTAAATGGCAGATGGTCCGTGATCATATCCTACCTAATGCATGGGCAGAGATATTAACCGGTGTTATACTAGCAACATCTCGTGCATTTGGAGAGACTGCTCCGCTACTAATTGTTGGAGCCTTGAGTTACGCTGCATTCGTACCAGAAGGCATCTTTGACTATTTCACAACACTACCGATACAAATTTTCAATTGGACGGGTCGACCCCAAGCAGAATTCCATCAACTCGCAGCAGCAGGAATCATTGTATTAATGGCAATCTTACTTGTCACAAACTCGCTTGCGATATTCCTTCGCAACCAATTCAAAAGAAAGATAATCTAATGCTTATTAGTGATGTCGAACAATTAAATGAGAAGATGTCTTACGGCCTGACCAACCATTCGGTACTTCAGGCCGACCAGGTTTCGGTCCACTATGGCGATAATCAAGTCTTAAAAGACGTTTCTATTTCGCTTAGAGAAAGATCTGTTTATGCTTTGATCGGACCTTCGGGATGCGGAAAGAGTACACTGTTACGCTGTTTCAATAGAATGAACGATTTTGTCGAAACCTTTAGATTTGACGGTAAAATTAGCTTCTTCGGCCACAACATATACGACCCTGACATAGATCCAGAGGTCATCCGTAAAAGCATTGGAATGGTTTTTCAAAAACCCAACCCATTTCCAGCCTCTATATATAAAAATATTATGTGGGCTCCGAAAATAAATGGGATGGATCAAGACTGGGACGAGCTGGTAGAGACTTCGCTCAAGCAAGTTGGGCTTTGGGATGAGGTGTCCGACCGCCTAAACAGAAGCGGACTAGAGCTTTCTGGAGGGCAGCAACAGAGGTTATGCATAGCTAGGACCATAGCAATGAATCCAAAAGTTATCTTAATGGATGAACCTTGTGCCTCGCTGGATCCAATTTCAACAGCTAAAATCGAAGAGCTCATTGAGCAGCTAAAAGAAAAATACACAATCTTGATTGTCACTCATAGTATGCAGCAAGCCCGGCGAACTTCGGACTTTTCTGCCTTCATGTATCAAGGCGAAATTATCGAGCATGGCATCACAAAAGATATATTTGAGTCGCCAAGGGAGCGACTTACTCAAGAATATGTAAATGGTAAGATTGGTTAAATCTAGGTTCAAGTGATACAATACTCCCAGTCGATGAAGATGGGGGTCAGTATTGGATAATGATATTGCAAACCTGAGGTTTATTTACTTTAGTGTCGGTCTCTGCTTATTTGCCGCCTTAGAGGCTATTTTCCCAAGGCGCGAGCGTTCTCTTCCGCGATCGACTAGATGGTTCGAGAATTTTACCCTGATAGGATTTGGCTGGTTAATCGCAAAATTCACTATCGGCTTTGCTCCAATTGCTACCGCAGCTTGGGTATATCAAAACAAATTCGGACTGCTCGGTTTGCTTGATCTTTCCCCAGTTGCTGCAGCTGTTCTTTCATATATTTTGTTAGATTTAACTATCTATACCCAGCATATTATTTTTCATAATACACCTATTCTTTGGCGGATTCATAGGGTTCATCATACCGACCTCGACCTCGATGTTAGCTCAGGGTTTAGGTTTCACCCCATAGAAATTTTTTTATCTCTGATAATTAAAGTCTTTGCAATTGCAGCTATCGGCGCAAACCCTCTAGGGGTTTTGGCATTTGAAATCATTTTAAACATGGGATCATTATTTAACCATGCAAATATAAATATAAAAGGACGGGTTGATCGCATTCTTAGATTATTATTAGTAACTCCTGATATGCATAGAATACACCATTCAATTGAAGTCGATGAAACCAATTCGAATTACGGTTTCACTATCAGCGCATGGGATAGAATATTTAGGACTTATCGAGATAGTCCGCGCCTGAGCCAACAAAGCCTTGAGCTCGGAATTGAAAGCCTTCGTTCTCATAAGCAAATAACTCTAATAAGCCTTCTTGCTTTGCCGTTTAAAAGATAGGTAAAACTTTTTAGTGCTCACTAATAGAATTGCCCCAGCCTTTTACAAGGCTGGGGCGCAGTCCCATTACACTTTCTACAAAGTCGTCTTTATAATTATAGCAACTGCCTAAAATAGTTATAGATACGAAAAACTTAACATAAGGCCGCTTTTATTTATCTAAGACTAAACATTGTATTATTGAATGGACTCGCCAATATAAGTAGGAACAACATTTAAGTTATCAAAGTCAGTATCTCTGTCTGAAGTATTTCCAGATTTTACTAAGAAACTATGCAAGCCCGCACGCTTGGCACCTAAAATATCTGTATCTAAATTATCGCCGACCATCAAAACCTGCTCCGTGGTCAGCTCAGGGTTGTCTTTTCTAGCCAGATTGAAGGCAAACCGAAAGATATCTTGATACGGTTTGCCAAAATACTTAAAGTCACGCTTCAGAACGGTCTCGAGCATATGAGCTAGCGACCCCGCTGCAAGGCCAACCCTTTTTTGGCCAGCATAAAAAATTAGATCAGGATTGGGGGCTATCAAATCACAATTTGATTGCGTACGCAGATAGTTAACACACCTATCCAAGCCAGTACGCCAATCAGCGCCACCACACCCAAGCAATACAAATGCGTCGCATGGCTCTTCATTATCCACCTTCATAATTGGAGTAATTTTCTTAGCTGCAGATAAATACCCGGTACTTTTTTCTTCACCAAAATAGACAAAGTGCCCATTAGAATGTCGAGCAGCTAAATAATCCTCAGCAATCATACCAGAGCAAACAATCTGGCTCTCTTTTACTAGCGACTCATTTTCAACCAAATATTTATCTGCAATTGCCCTGGGAGAGTTCGACGAGTCATTGGAGACAATTAAAAAATGTTTACCGATCTGATTTAAATACCTTAAAGTCTCTGCCACTCCCGGTAAGATTCCACCGGCATCATTCAAAACACCATAAGCGTCAAAAAAAATAACCTGGTAGCTATCAATAATTTCTCGAAATACTACTTTGTCACTGACTGCCAAAACTCGCGTGCCCCCTTTAGACCACCTTCTAAAAAGACTTCTAAGCCACGGCTACCGATCACCGCAAGATCAGCGCGACCCTGCAAAAAAGACACATCCTCGTAGCTACGGACTCCAAAACCCACAGCGATAGGCAGTTTGGTATGTTTACGTAATTTCCCTAAAAATAAATCTAAATGGTCGCCAAAGTCAGTATGTTTGCCAGTCACTCCTAGCCTTGCGACAGCGTACACAAAACCACTTGATTTAGAACAAAGCTTGGCTAATCGAATGTCATCTATATTGGGAGGGATAACTTGAATATTGCAGAAATTATATTTTTCACAGTACTGAAGAAACTCTTCACTATGTTCAATAGGAAAATCCGGGACAATCACTCCTTTAGCACCAGCCTCGACGGAGCTCTTAACAAAGGCTTCATAACCAATTTTAAAAATAATATTAACATAGGTCATAAATACAAAAGAGACTGCTGGGTGCTTAGCCGAAACTTGAGACATCAACTCAAAAGCCACCTCATGGTTAACACCCTGCTGAATGGCCTGATGATTTGCCTTTAAAAATAAGGGACCGTCGGCAATAGGCTCAGAAAATGGTATCTGAATCTCTATAATCTTGACTCCCGACTCAACCATAACATCTATGAGACTCGCAACCTGAGACGCTCTAACATCTCCGGCAACCACGTGCCCCATAACTGCAATTTTTTCTTGTCTAGGAATCATCGTTTCTAAGTCCCCGTATTATTGAATGCGGTCTGATTTCTGTTTAATAAACTGGTTCCACCCGTCATCTTCCCAAACATCGGCAAAGGTAAATATATCTTTGTCTCCACGGCCCGATAAATTTACTAAAATTCCTTCACCTTTAGCAAGGTGACCAACCTCTCGAACCGCGCACGCTAAGGCGTGGGATGACTCTAATGCTGGGATGATTCCCTCATAGGTCATCAACACCTCCGCT
>JANQHA010000360.1 GCA_028282865.1 Oligoflexales bacterium | reverse complement strand
AACTTTCCCTGGTCCGGCGTTGTATGCTGCCATAGCTAGGTACCAATCGCCGAATCTGACATATAGGTCTTTTAAGAACCTTGCAGCAGCGACTGTTGATTTGATCGGATCACGACGTTCATCAATCCAGTGGTTGATCTTAAGGTCGTAGTGCCGAGCTGTTCCCGTCATAAATTGCCAAGTCCCAGTTGCTCGAACCCTCGAAGATGCTGTATTGGAAAACCCTGACTCTATCATTGCCAAAAAGAATAGTTCTGGCGGTAGACCCTCGCGTTCTAGAATTGGAATCACGACATCTCGAAATGATTCCGCTCTTACCAGCCATTTGATAAAGGTTCTTCGCCCGCGGGTTTTAAAATACCGCATCCAGAATTCTACTTTGTTGTTCGAGATAACCGGCAGTGCTCCGAAGTAAGGGCTTGAGCTACCAACCAGGTTCTTTCTTGCATAGAAAAGCGATTGGCTTTTTGCGGTTTGTCGCGCGCGCCGGCGTCGTCTACGAGATTTAATCTTAGCAATAGATGATCTTTGTTCTTTGATATAGCTTTTCTGCAAGTGGGTTGCATAAATGTCGTCGTAACAAAAACCTTCTTCCAAAACATCTTTTACTGGTAACGAATTATCGTTTAAAATCGGTGAAGGAGCTTCTAGGCTTTTTGCGGAAGATGCCGAGCTGTCAGAATCTTTTGACGGCGTGGTTTGGCAGCTAACCAAAAAATTAATGACCACCAACATTCCAAACCACTTAATCATAACGTCCCCAAGTATAGTCTTGTTGTTCTATTAGAATACCGCTGTCTCTGATTTCTCACAAGCATTGGATTAATGAGCTCCTGCATAAAATGAGCTTAGGATGTACCTAAACGATCCTGTTACCAATATTTTTTCCTTACCGAAGCCTTCTGGAAGTGGTGAAAACGGCGCAGCGAGCTTCAGGGCTTCTACGATTGCTTCATCGAGTATCCGGTACCCAGAGCTTTTAATCACCTTGACTCGTGCAATTTTTCCAGATTTTCGGATCATAAATTCAACACCTACTTCACCTTGCATACTTCGCCTGGCAGCCTCAGAAGGGTAGTTCCAAACAAGCTCTATTGCTTTTCTCATATTGGTGAAATAGCCCATGTAGCGGTAGTTTGTTGTGTTGATGTCAATTCTATCACCTATGGCGATCTCATCATCTAAGTATTCTTGGTATCCAGCTTGCATAAGGTTTGATAAATCCTGCTGAGTCGGAATAAGTTTTTGGTATTTTTTCTTTACTTTGTTTGAAGGTACAAACTCGAGCTCGCCACCGCCATCACCAATTTCAAGCTTAGGTTTAATTGGCTTTGACTTTGCGACCGGCTGTTCGATTAGTTTGCGGCGATTTTTCTTAGTGCCACTACCGGCGTCTTCCGCCCTATTTTGTGTTAGGTTTGGAATAACTCGGGTTTCTTTTTCGGTTTTATGATCTTGAAAGCTTTTGTGTTTTGCTTGCTCTGGTGGCTTGGTTTTTTCTTGCTTAACTTCAACAATCTTCTTGTCAGTATCGTCGCTTGATTTGTTTTTTTCGCTATTTTTCTCGACCAAATTGATTTTGACTGGGGTCTGGGTGATGACAGGTGTGGATTTAAAGTGACGAGCCAAAACATTTAGATTTAGAAAAGACAGAATATGAACGACCAGAGAAATCCCGATGGCGCTCAAAAGAAACCAGTGGCTCGACTTCATTGTCGAGTTGGCTCGTCTCCTGTGATTGTTGCCATGTTTTCTGGGGGTTGCCACTTATTCCTCGTTTTATTTCCAACAATGCCTAGAATATATTAAAGAGTTGATAATTTTTTGCGAATTTCCACAAATTACGACATAATCGCTGCTGGATGTACTCTTTTATATGCTATCGGTAATGGAGCAGTCAGGTGAAGTATTTATGTTAAATTGTTGCTCGCACCTTGGAAAAATCAAGTTATTTCAAATGGTTATTGTGCTATTTCTGGCTGCTTGTGCCGAAAAAGAAATGTCTAAAAACCCATCTGAGGCGTATAAGACTTCTAAAGAGGCCTACGATGATGGCGATTATGAGATAGCGCTCACTACTTTGGGCGAGTTCAAATCGAGATTCCCATACTCGCAGTACGCCGTAGAGGCTGAGTTATTGATAGCTAATAGCCAATTTGAGCTTGAGCAGTATGAAGACGCTGCAGTCTCCTATAGCCAATTTGCCAAGCTTCACCCACGTCACGAGAAGCTGGATTTTGCCATGTACCGAGTCGGTGAATCCTACTGGATGCTGTCTCCAGATGACATCGATCGGGAGCAGGAATTTACCCGTAAAGCAATTGATGAGTGGCAGAAGCTTATAGATCGCCTACCTAGCAGCCGCTACTCTAAGAAGGCTAAAAGCCTTGTAAAGCAGGGCAAGCGCCGCATAGCTGATAGTTTTGAGTTTGTTGCAGCTTTTTATTGTAAACAAGAGATCTATCACGCTTGCGCATTTCGCTACATTAATTTAGCAAGGGAATTTCCGGAGTTTAAAAAGATGCGACGGCGCTCTTTGGAAAAGGCGTCTAAAGCTTTGTTAATTATCTCAAAAGAAAAGAAAAAAGACCCTAAAAGTGATAAAAATATTTATTTTAGTACGCTAGACAGTAAGCAAATCGTTAGTTTGTCAAAAAAACTGCGAGATGAGGCACGAAAGGTGCGTTAGGTCATGCGAGCTCTGAAGTTAGGTATACTGAGTTCGATAGCCATCGCGATTGCTTTTTGGCTGTTTAGCTTCAGTCTGGAATACCTAGCAGTAAAATATGTTGATGGCCATATTTGGTCGAATAAGACTTCTAGCCCTATGATGCAGGCAACCGAAGTGTTCGATGTCATGGGTCGTCGTGTCGGAGAGTTTTCTACCGAACAACGCTACTATGTGAGTTTGGAGAACATTCCTAAATATGTGATACATGCATTTATTTCTGCAGAAGATTCGAACTTTTATCAGCACTCAGGGATTTCTATTAAGGGGATTCTGCGAGCTACTTGGGTCAACTTAAGGAATTCTAAGTTTGTGCAAGGTGGCAGCACCATCACTCAGCAACTTGCTAGACTTTATTTTTTGACGCCTGAAAAACGGTTAAAAAGAAAGATGGAAGAAGTTTTTTTGGCTATAGCGATGGAAAAGAAGCTATCTAAGGACAGAATTTTAGAGCTGTATTTGAATAAAATATTTCTAGGTAACCACTCTTATGGTGTCGAAGCAGCGGCGCGGAATTACTTTAGAAAGTCGATCCAAGAAGTCAATGTCGCCGAAGCAGCTATGATAGCTGGTTTACCAGCAGCACCTTCCAAATATGCTCCCCACCGCTTTTTCAGGAGAGCGAAAAAGCGGCAAGTGTTCGTACTGGAGAGAATGCGGGAGGAGGGGTATTTGCAGCCAAATGAGATGAAGCGGTGGCAGAAGCATGAGTTAAAGGTAGCTAGATCTCCATTAAAAAAATCTAAGCAGGCATCCTTTTATATCGAAGCATTGCGTAATCGTCTGGTAAGCAAATTCTCAGTTTCGAATTTGTCCGGCAGGGGCTTGCAGATCTTGACAAGTCTTGACCAATCTTTACAAAACTCAGTTAATCGATCTTTTGCTCCTATCGTTTATAAAACCTTTGAATCAGTTGACCGAAGTTTAATTGATATGGCACTGGTTGTATTAGATGTAAAAACCGGTGGGGTTTTGGCGATGCAAGGAGGCGCTTCGTTTAGTAAATCGCAATTTAATTTGGCCATGCATGCTCAACGTCCTATTGGATCGGCGTTTTTACCTATATACTATTCTTTGGCTATCGATCGAGGGTTTAGGTTAGATTCTTCTTTATTTTACCGGGGAAGGTACCTTAGTGCTTCTCGTGATGGAGACCTCAACCTTTATGAGGGTATGGTGAAAAATCGTGCTGCGGAGTCGGCAAGGCTGATGGCTTGGCTTGGGATAGGCACTGTTTTTCAGTTTAGCAAGTCGATAGGGATTAACTTTGATAGAAAAGATTTGTCGCTCGCCTTAGGTGCTGGCTCGACCAATATAATATCTGTTGTCGGTGCTTATGGCATGTTGGCTCGCAGCGGCCGGTACATAGAGCCATTTTTAGTTGATGCAATTAAAACCGGATCGGGTGACGTTTTTTTTCAAAGGCCCAAAGCAATGAAGTATGGTCATAAAATCATTGACTCTAGATCGGCATACTTAATAAATCACAGCTTGTCAGCTGGCCAGAAGTCTGAAGCACTGAGTATTGGTGTCAATAGGTCTTTACATGATGTTTGGACAGTGGGCTATAATCGCAGGTTCGTTGTTGGAGTCTGGGTTGGTTCAAAAAAAGGGCTCAAAACGCTAGCTAACTCTAAAGATAACCTCGTTGCAAAGTCTAAGCGCTTGTGGAGTGAAATGAAGGCGCATATCGATGTATTTAATGGGGCTGACCTTCGATTTGATGTCCCTGAAGGTGTTGGCTACCGACCCATGAGACTTCGTTCTGAGGATAAAAGCTACCGGACGGTTCAGCTACCCTACCGCTTAGACCGGATGTAGTTTCGTTAGGCTTACTTAACTCTTAACTGGGTTGTTACCGCATTGTAACCTGATATAGTTAGCGCTTTAGCAGCTGATTTTAGTGCTTTTTTTAGCGGTAAAGTTGCTTCACCTTGGCTGTTGGTTGTGGCTACTACCGGTGTGTTTGCAGCATGTAAATCGGCTAGTGCGATAGATAATCCTTCGATTCCAACCCCGCTGTTATCTAAGACCTTAACTGATAACTGACCATCTCTCTTGGTGTGCTCAACTGTGTAGGTTCTCGGTGAATCAGTACGCATTTCCAATGACGGGTCACCAAACAGGTTGTACCATTCCATGTTGTCGATTGTAGACTCATTGAGCCCCATTTTCTCAACTAGATACATTTGGCCTGCTAGTAGCGAACCTCCTAAGTTGTGGATTGGTTTCTCGTAGTGTCTTTTTGCGATTCCTACCGACATAATCGCTGGAGGATCCCAGCTTATACTCACTGAACCGCCGTAATAACCGACTGCACCTGCACCTTTATTTTGAACTTTGTGATTCATCCATGCTTCGCCGAAACAGGTGTGTAGGTCAAGGTATGCTCCGTTGCTGCAAGCGACATCGATGATAACTGGTAGACGGTTATAGTTTCTTAAGCTTTTAATAGTTCGTGTATCAAAGTAGTCATTGACTGAAGCCCAGGAGCTTCCGTCGCCGTGGCCCATATAAGTCAACCAGCTGCGACCAGCATTCAACGCAGACGATATATTAGACGCGGTTGCCGTTCCATACCCTTGATAGAATTGGTCGACTTTATCGTATGTGTTTGTCTTAAGGACTCTTCTCGTTTGCTCGACGTAGTCAACGTCAGAGGGGTCCCACCCTTCATCGCTGGCTATGACGGTTCCTTTAGAATACCATTGATCGGCTGTCTTAGCATTTCTCTCGTAGTTGATAATTTTACTAACGTAGGTACTAGCTTCAGTTGGGTTGTCTGCTACTATACGCCCTATTAGGATATCAGGTATTGAGTCGTCACCACTTGTTAAACTTAGCGGATAGTCAGATGCCGCCCAACCGCTACTAGTAGGCCTCTGGTGCGCAGGCATGGCTCTCCCGCTACCTGCTAGCAGCACATAAGATGGCTTGGGCTGCGATTTATCGTAGTAGTTTTGAATATACTTTTTAATTCCAGTTAGACTACCACCTGCCTGTTTATAGCTGACCAGCTTAATATCAAAACCTTTCTGACGCTTCCATTCGATTAATGGTCTAAGGCTTTTTACTAGTGCGTTAGCTGAGAGGATCAGAATCTTTTCTGGGTGGGTTTGTTTGCTTTTTTCTATTAAGTCACTGCCATTGATCGCTACTTCTTTTGCGATAGTTTTGAAGGGGTTAGCTGCCTGGATATTTTTATCATTAAGATTAGCCCCAGGCTTTCTTTGAAAATCGATTCTAGCGGTTATTTGCTTTGTGACCAATAAATTTTCGTTGGCGAAATCTTGTCGAAACGGGTAGTAAGCAATCCTGGCTAAGCGAATGTCCTGCATCATACCAAGAT
>JANQHA010000313.1 GCA_028282865.1 Oligoflexales bacterium | reverse complement strand
ATAGAGGAGCTTGAGCCAAAGATTAAATCTGCTCTTGCCAGGTTACATAAAGATTAGTTACCTTACCTGTATGTGGTGGAGTTTTTGGGTAACAACGGGTGCGTTATTTGGCGGTCTATCGGTCGGGTTAGGGGCGTTTGCCGCTCATGGGTTAAAAGCCAGGCTGCCAGCTGAGTCTATTTCCGTCTTCGAAACTGCTGCAAGATATCAAATGTACCATGCTCTGGCTTTATTATTTCTGGGCCTGCTCTCTATTAAAATTGAATCGTGGTTGGTGATCTCGTCTGGATTTTTTTTCAGTCTTGGCATAGTCCTATTTAGCGGAAGTCTTTACGCTCTGGTTTTAACGAACTACAAAGCCCTCGGAATGGTCACTCCAATTGGCGGAATATTCCTCATGTTAGGGTGGTTTTCACTATTTCTGGCAGCGATAAAAATCCCGTTTTCTTAGTACAATAGGCTAATTTAATTTAATTTTATAGGTTACTCTTGTAAATCAATTCCCATTTAGCTAAACGCTTCGCAATGAGCATGAATGCTAAGATCAAAACATCTACTTTTTTTATCTCACTCTTCATAGGCTACCCGGTGGCTTCCGCGACAAAATGCCATGAGGTCTTTGACGAGTCGGCTGTGCTATGGCATAGCCAAAATCAATATGATTATTGGGCAAACGGCCACAAAGGACATAAATTAAAAAACAAATTTATTCCCATAAATGCACCTATTCCCGTTAGAGATTTTCCAACCAAAGTTATGTACTCGAACTTAACTGGAATCTTCGCAGAGGTTCCTGAGATGTTCTTTATAAAAGACGAAGGATCACAGTTTCTAGTCGAAGAAAAGGCAACGATGGTCGACGGCAAACTATCGGTTCGAGGAGTTAGAATACACGCTATTGATGGACCGAACATGACTAAACTGGCAGATATTTACTATGAGCTTAGATACCCAAGGATAAAATCGGTGAGATTCTTAAGACCGCCATCGGAGTGGCTTTCAGCGGAGTCGCAGTATGACCCCGATTATGAAAGTCAGAAATTCTTTTTGGATCTCTACGATCACAGAGAAGGCAGCCAAGAATCGCTCTATAATGGAGTAAAAATCGATATCACGACTATCATCGCTGATGGACTGCCAAGCCAGTCCTACCAGACAACTGAAAAACCACATTGGAAAACATATGGACCAGACCCCTATCTTCTATCTCCTAAAATATTACGGCCTATCTACGCAAAGAACAACCGAAGTGAACACGCTGAGCCTGAAGACAAATTATCGACTACAGTCATGATATACAGGAAGTACTACTCCGGTGAGCTCACTGAAGTCTACGCCAAGCTAAGGCAGCACACGTCTGTCAGTCCAGCTCTTCAAGACAAGTGGTATACGGATGAGATGCCGCTAGCCCATGAAGCTATCTATGAAGACTTTTTTTTGACGGAAAGAGAAGCGGAACAACTACAATCTGATTTTTACGATAGTTTTTTAAATACCGTTGTTTCGCCGTTACTAGGCAAAATTGAGTCTTCTCATTCTACCCGCCACAAGCGCATGGTCGCAAGATCGGAAGTTTCTCGATTCGACGCAGAGGTTAACTCCAAGCCTATAGGTATCATCTACAAATGGCCAAGATACCTTCTAGAAACAGGGTTATACAGTCACTTGAATTTTTTTTCGCCCCTTACCGAATCAAACTATTGGCGTCCAAAATTTTCGACACTAAGAAAAGGCTTTACCTTAAAACACCTTACCTGGCCACAAAGTAAAAAAAATATTCAGGAGTTTGGTCATCACAACTTAGTTTACTCATTTGAAGCCGCTGCGGTAACTGATAACAAAGTCAATCAGAGTTCTCGGCCAAGTCTCGTAGATTTTCCCAAGCTAAAAAGAGCAGCAGAGCACAACGCAGCGATAGTTTCAGGTACAAGACGAATGAAGGAAGAGATACAAGATTTTATATTTTATTCTATGTGGAAAGGCACGATCGACGCGAAGACAGATACCTTGGAGCTTTATCAGCAGCATCCTGTCGTTAACGAAGGTCCATGGGCTGACTTACTCAGCTCAGAAGAGCTATTACAAAAAAGCTTTAACCACTTTTGGGCAGAACTGGTTCGCTCAATCTATAAAGATAATGCTGACGCTGATAAGGGCAAAAAACTTTTAGCAAACTTAAGCAACCTCAACTCTCGCATTGAGAGCGGCTCTATGAAGCTGTCACCTCCTATGGTCCACCCCAGAGATGTATATATCCTGAGGCATGGAGATCAAATATTTCGGATCCAGCTGCGCCCATACAACGAATGGCCGCACCCTGATAAACCCGGCTATCTATTCATATATGAGAAAGATGGGGTCATAACCGACAAGGCAGTAACCGATTCAAGCGACCCATTCTTCGATAGAAAATCCAAGAAAGTTCCACAATTAATTAAAAAATACCGGAAGTTCTATGCCCTAAGGCCCCTAAACAAAAAGAACAATGCCCAACTCATAAAGAAGCATCGAAAACTATATGCATCAAGATCTCTGGAAAGCCACTTAGAGACAATCCACAGTATTACTGCTTCAATACAAAGAGATATTTTATTGCTAAAAGCCTGGAAATGATATAGCTAGAAATTTTTCATTATAGGGGTTGACTTTCGACTATAGTAAAAAAGTCGGCAAGAATCAACAGCAACAAAACCCTTGCATTATCGCCCTGATTCGATGAAAAATGAGTCAAGGTTTTTTTTTTCGCCAAAAGGAGAAACAAGATGTTTTCGCGAAATAGAGCCAGTGCACGCCAAGCAGCCTTAGCTAAAGCAAACTCTAGAAAAATCAGAAAGTTCGAGCGTCCGTTGCGACCAGATGGCACATCTGTTCCGGTATCGGAGTATTTCGGCTGCAATACTTTCGGATGGGACCTTATGCAACAAAGCTTATCCGCAGCTGATGTAGCTCACCTTAGGG
>JANQHA010000240.1 GCA_028282865.1 Oligoflexales bacterium | reverse complement strand
GCAGAACGTAAGTTGTTTGTTGCTGTTACTCACCGGCTGCATGTGTTAGCAGAATTTGATAAAGTGATTTTGTTAGATGGTGGTAATGTGGTTTTAGCTGGTTCCCACTCTGAATTACTCGGTAATGAAAAGTATCGTTTGTTTTATAATGCGCATTTGAGTAACGATGATAAGTAACTATATTTATCTTAGAGCTGAAGATCAGCCTTGGTGGTTTCGACTGCTAATGACCCCGCTATCGTATCTTTTTTTGATATTGGTTAGGTTGCGAAAGCTCGTCTATCGATTTAAGCTGAAGCAATCTCGGGTTCTTCCTCCCTATGTGATATCTGTAGGAAATATTTCTGTCGGAGGCACGGGAAAGACTCCTTTTGTGATTGCTTTGTGCAAGAAGCTGCGAGAGAGGGGAAATCGCCCCGCTATTTTAACTAGGGGCTACAAGAGTGGGCTGCGACGTGGTGAGCTTGCAATCATACTTGATGGTAAATACGTAGTAAAACCTGATAACGAAATTGAACTAGCAGCTGACGAGGCAATGATGCAATCCGTTAAGCTGCCTCAGGTTCCTGTTATATTGTCAGCTAGTAGGTTTGATGCAGCAAAGGTGTTTCTTGGAAGGTCGGGTTTTAAACCAACCCACTGGATACTTGATGATGGCTTTCAGCACTGGAGCATTCACCGAGATCTAGATATTGTGCTACTAAACAAGAGCAACCCGTTCGCGTCACGATGCTTATTGCCTCGGGGTTTTCTTCGAGAGCCTTTAAATGCTCTCCGCCGTGCAGATATCATTATTTGGAGTGGGGTGGGACAACCTAACGACGAGGATATCGAAACTGCAGAGCTCTATGGTCGCTTATTCCTTACATCTGATATTAGAGTTTGCGAGCCCAAACTTATCAGAGGTCCAGCTAAAGATATTCGATCCAACGATGTTAGAGTCATGGCGGTTTCGGCAATTGCCAGGCCAAAAAGGTTTATTGAGTCGTTAAAGTCACTAGGGGTTAATCCAGACTATCATTGGGCGCTTCCCGACCACCAAAGGTTTGGTTTTGATGACATCGTCGAACAGTCGCGCCAGTTTGATGTGGTGTTTACCACCGAAAAAGATTACTGGAGAGATCAGTCTATTTTCGATCGATTGACTTGCACTGTTTATACTTTACCAGTTGAGGTCGATATTCCTGACGAAATTTTTGAGCTTTGATTGAGTCATTTTAGCGTTTTATTGAATGCTAAGGTTATTTTTCTTGTGTTTGGTCAAATATATTTATTCGTTAAAAATTTAAGCAATTATAAGTTGATACTTGCCTGGAAGCACTAGCTATAGAAGGTTTATACTAGTGGTGATCTTGCGTCATGCTATGGGCTGATTCTATAATATAGGTAGGGAGATTTTTATCTATGTAAATTTTTAGACTATTTGTCTAAAGTTGTTTGCACAAAGACCGATCCCTCATACGAGTAATCATTACATTTAGGTAATAGCCCCAGCATGCGTATTTGCATGCCAAAGCTTGACTAACATGGAGAAGATTTATGAATCAGCCAAGTAATCACAACACCGATCAGACGCAGGCGGGGAGTTCTTTTTCTTCCCAGCAAGCTCCTCAAAGTAATCCGTTTACCGCGGATTTGAAAGGGGAGTTCACTAGCAACTTTGGGACAAATACTAATGCGGTATCCCAGATCTTCAAGGACGGAGGCTTTGCTAGCGGCAATAATACTCGCCTTCTGGTACTAGGCGGTGTTTTCTTAGTGCTAGTAGCGGTCGCGGTATTTTTCATGTTTAGCGATGATGGCTACGATGATTTAGCAAGCACAGACCCCGATGCAATCGTCGATCCCCTTGAGCCGGTTGAAAACGCTACTAATACAGTTGCGGAGCCAACCGAAACCGAGGTTGCTGGGTTAGCAGAAGAAACCGGAGCTGTTGAAGACGCTTCGATAGCTACTGGTGCTGAGCAGGCTGCAATGCCTACTGGCAACGTTATGTTAACCTCTCCAGTAGATGGAGACTCTAGAGCTTATGATGAGACCGCAGGGCCGGCATTGTTTAGTTGGAATGGTGGACCAGGGACCATCGTTTTCTCAAGAGATCGCGGCATGAAATCGGTTTATATGAGAGTTCCTACGTCTGGAAGCTCTTATGAGTTTCATCATCCATACCCAGGGACTTGGTTCTGGCAAGTTGAAACAGCTGACGGCGTTAGTGAAGTAAGGAGCTTCCGGGTAGAAGCGCCGCTAAGAAGAAACGTATCTCTTAAAGAGCCGTTGTCAGGGGGCGCCATTGCCGGAAACGGAGGCATTATTTCTTGGACCGGTGATAGCAAGGTGGCGTTTTACCGAGTTGAGTTTTCAGCAGATGGTAGCTGGGGAAATCCTGCATACCGATTTGCTACCTCTAGTGAGAGTGTTCAAACTCAGAATGTTAACCAAGGACAGTATGAAATGCGCTTGGGAGCATTTTCCGAAGTTGCTGGTAGGTGGGAGTACACACAACCAGTAACGGTCACGGTTCAATAAGGTTGACTATAGGCTGATTACTTTAAATATCTAAGATGCGGCTGTTTTCGACAGCCGCATTTTTTTATCTTTAAAATCAGACACTTATTTATAGTTATTTTATAGCTTTAATTAAAATAAAAAACTTTTTAATAGCTTGACTGGATAGTTGGTTATATTGTAAAAGTCTCCCGTTTAATAACATCTATAGTCTAAACGCCGGGAGCCTATTCTTGCCGTTGTTCAGTATTTTCACAAAAAAGCACTCATTTAACCCTGGAAGCCGGATGTCGGGTGATTGCTTTGTATAGCTTAGCTAAGAAATGGTCCGTGACATTTGGCTTTGTTTTTATGTCCCTTGCACTGCCATCAGGCTACTCTCTTGCCGTCGATGTGGAAGAGCTTAAAGAGTATACCCTAGAGCAGATATCTAAGCACCCTGGTGAGATCACCGATGAGCTTACGTATATGCTTGGCTATACCTCTCAGGTTGAAAATGATGGCCAAGAGGTCCTATTTCGTAGCGTTGTTAGAAAGTTGGTAGAAACTGCGACCACAGGGTATGAAAAATTTTATAAAAGGCGCCCTGTAGGGGACGTACCTACTATCCTAAGTAATTTTCGAGTATCGCTTATTCAAGATTTTTCGAAAACTTTTTCATACTGCAACACTAGATTGCATGGTGAAATTTGGTCAAAGTTAATTACAGATGGACCAGAAACAGATCTTGGACCACCGTTAAGAAAAGATATCGCCGGAAAGATTTGGAATATATTGACTGAAAGTTTTGAGCAAGGTGGAGAAAGTAAAGACGTAGCTTTTCAAGCTGCCGCCGGGTTGATCAAAGAATTTTATAGCTCCATGAGTCGAAACCTAAATATCTTTGAACATCTTAGCATAGGAGTGATTTACGTAAAAAACCAAGCCCAATTAGACTTTTTTAAGGCGATTCGATCGGCAGCCGATCGTAAATCTTATCTAAGGAACTTCGATATCTATAATAGAATATATAAGTTGATGGGAAGGGTTGATAATTCGAATATAGCTTTGATAAAGCATGCTATTTCCATGAGTCGAGAGCTTTGGAAGAAAAGAGGTTACCCAAATGCCATGAAGCAGCGAGGGCATCAAGCTTCTGCTGCCGAACAGTTAGTTTTTCTAGAGTCTCTAATCGAATTTACGTTAGATTTCGATAGCTCTAGTGCAGCCCTAGATGAAAGTATGCGGTCGCTTAAGGAACAAGCGTTGCTTTTGCTACTTAACTTTATGCCTAACTTTCACCTCACAGGAGGAGAAAAAAGTGTTTATGGCACAGACTATTTTGGTGTTTCACATTTTTATCGAACTGAGGAAATGTCTTACTATTTGGAGCTTATGGGCCTTATTGTCGATGGGGTCGATAGTCAAGCTAAGCTTGATTATATCGACGAACTCTTTAGTGTAAACGAGCGATTGATTGAATCTCCGCAATATGTCTACAAACGAGCAGAGGTTAACCTTTCAGAAGGTGATTTAGGAGGGTTGTTGAACCCAAGGTTCTCCTTATTACCAACCGACCTTGCGGGTAAAGTTGAGGGAGTTTCTCCTAAGAACCTTGTTAAAATTCACGCGCTAAACCTAAAGGTTCAGACCACCCAAGTGAAAGAAAAGGTAGGAGTTGATGGGGGAGCTCTTAAACGGTTTTGTCGCAATAGGTTTTTATGATAGGTGGAGTGTTGGGTGAACTAAGAAAAGAAGTGACTGTTTTATTTTAGGCAAATTTGCTCGGGGGGAGTATGAGTATTTTCAAAAGACAGATTATTATTGTGCTGGGTTTTGCTGCTGTGACTTTTGGGTCATCGCCAGCTTACTCCGTAAGTATAGAAAAGCTGCGAAATTATCTGTACGATCAAATGAAGCTTGTTGGGTCAGAAGCAAGCGATAAGGTTTACATGGCAGAAGCTCAAACAATGAGTACCCTCCTTGATAAAGTTGAATACGAAGGTCAGCAAGTACTATTTCGCAATGTAGTTGACGAACTGGTTAGAATAGAGCGATCTGGGTATTTAGAGTATCAACGACGTAACGATCTGACTTCTGTTAATGCTCGATCTGAAATAGCTGAATATCGAGTTTTACTTGTGAAAAATTTTGAAAAGGCACTTCGCTACTGTAAATCGAAATTCCATGGGGAAGTCTGGGCGAGGTTCATTTCTCAACACCCAGATCAATACCTTGGATCACCAGATGGTAAACCTACTTTTGATAAAATTTGGAATGTTTTAGCTAGGAGTGTCGATCCAGAACAAGGAAAGATAAATAATGTAGCATTCGAGGCGACTGCAATAGTTTTAGATGATTATTACCGTGGCAATACAGACCCAAGTATCTTAGGTCATATTATTTACGGAGCACAATACATACAAAGTGAAGCTCAGCTGAGTTTTTTTAAATCTATCCGTAGCTGGGATGATGATTCTGATCTTTATAGCAACCTGTATCAGAACGCGGAAAATTATATAGGGCTTTATGGGTTAATCCCTAAAATAGGTAATAGTAATATAACTTTAGTTAGCAACGTAATTGAGAAGAATAGACTGCGATGGATAAGAAATGGATCAAATTATTATAAATCTAGTCTAACCGACAGGAAGCAGGTAGTTGAGCAGCGGCTTCAGTTCTTGGAAATTATGCTTGGCCGGGCGTTGGAGCTTCATAAGTCTATCTATAATCTTTTACCGACTAGTCAGGTGGGCCTGAAGATGAAGGCTCTAGATAGGCTATTAGAATTTTTCCCCTACTTCCATAGGAATTTTGACAATGGTTTTTCTAAGCAGGTGGATGATGCGTTGCTTTATTTAGAAATTATGAATGAGGTCGTCGCTGCAGTAACTAGCAAGGCAGAACTTAACTACCTCGGTTATGCTTTTAGTCTTGGCGTCAGGAAAGTCGAGTCCGATGGATACGAGGTAGATCGAGTTGAGATTAGAGAAGTACATAAACGATTGACGGCCTTGCTGCAGCCAGATATTGAGCTCGAAGCTCCAATGAAGGTAGCTTTATCTGGAATATTCGGCGAACGGCCTGTCACATCTGCTAGATTGAAGCGGTTGCTAAGAAGGTATACGAATAGACCCTCGACAAGAATATATGAATTTAACCCCTTGACCTATGATCAGCTGTTCTGTCAAAAGAGTTTTACGGCTGATAGATGACCTTTGGAATATAACTCGGAGGAGTGTCTGGGCTGGCGTATTAAGGTTGATTCAAAGCTGCATTGTGACGCGCTAAGATGTCAGACTCATGCTAATAATATAATTTTTTTTATAAATTATTAGGTATCCTACAAATTCTCTGCTACCCTAATAATAAGTATAGAAATTGACTTTGTATAAGCTCGCAATATGGGCGAGTGTATCTACCGAACACCGTAAATGTTTGAACTATGGAGTGGTTATGAAACGTTTTACTTTTTTCGTGGTGGGGGTTTTTCTATCCTCGGTATCTTTTGCTGAAGCTTCTAATAACCGACTCATTGATCATTACTTTAATTTACTAAAGGATTTACCGGTAAAGTACCATTCTCATGGTGCGGTTTGTGAGTACATGGCTAGGCACCAGTTTCAGCAGCAGTACAGCGCAGATCAGTATGATGTGGTGGTTGGTATTGCATACCGCGACGAGTCTAGAATCATAGGTGAGCTTGACTTGGTTGTTTTTCGCAAGGTGGACGGTGAAGCTATTGCTTACGGCGAGGTTAAATGCCGCAGACACGCCCGACACGCGCATACTCACGCTGTTAGGCAACTCGCTAGGTTTCACGACTCAATAGAGTCTCACCGGCGAATTCGAATGTATCTAGTTAACGATCACTCAACAGAATACTTTCCAGATGAGTTTGACGAAGAACCTGAACAGTGGACTATCTCTCACAAAGGAACTGGTCAGTATGGCTTTACCTATGAGCTTGAGTTGAACATGAACGATGTTCTTAAGCTACATCGTAGATTGCTTGATTGTCAGAAAAACGGCCGCTGTAGCAGATAGGTTTGTTACTATCAGCAAGCAGCTTGCTTAGGTTGCGACCCCCAAGGAGTGGTTATCCCCCCTTGGGGTGGCTTTGTCTTTATATCTATCTGCCTTTAG
>JANQHA010000232.1 GCA_028282865.1 Oligoflexales bacterium | reverse complement strand
ATCGGTCAGCAATTGTGATATCACAATCCTCAATGGTGTCTTCATCAGTGTTCAGAACAGGCTGAGCGAAGGCTGCTGCCGCAAGGTTGTCACTGCTTTTGACCGCAACAACATATTCCAAATCATTATCCTGGATAGAGGCCCCTTCCTGCCTCTCAACCTTCATATTAAGATAAGAACCTTCTACATCATTCCAGGTGGCAAATGCGATTTCTAGTAACTTCTCCATAAAATCTGCGTCTTCAAGATCAGCATAGCGCCCATCCTGGAAACCAGCTTTTTCAGAAATACTCGGGGCACTACCGTCCCACTTAAAAGTAATATCAGGATTACCCGAACCGACCGGAAGCTTTGCTTCGCTAGGACCGGACAACAAAGTAAAACCGAACTGAAACGGCAGGGTCGCTAACAAGAAAATCATTTGTATGCGCTTCATTCGCACCCCCTCTTACCAATAATATCCAAGACCAAATCTAAATGCATAAGGACTAATGATTTGAGCATTTCCATTTTTATATCTCTGGCCAATTCCCAGGCCTTGTTTAAATTCAAACTCAAAATTAAAGCTTGTTGTTCGCACAAAATTAACACCAACCGCGGAGTAAACACCAGGGCCTAACGCATTCGCCGTTATAAGCAGCCCACCACCAACAGAACCATAGAAAAATTGACCCGACCTATACCTCGCACCAAAAGTTATGCGAGGTACAATGGAGGCGCCTCCTTCAAAGCCACATTTATTTATATATGTAAATTCGATATCCTGTATTCCTGGTGGAATTCCTAATGGGTTCGAATGTCCATTCTGAGCACCTGGAGGTCCAAATTTTAAACTTAGTCCGTGGGTGTTATTAAATTTTTGTCCATCACTATTTCCAAGTCCACAGTCAAAATTCTCTGGCTGCTCACGGCTTTCTTCGATCTCTCGTTTTCTTTGCTCAACCTCATCATCGTCCGCAAGATCAACCCAATCTTCAGGCTCGCCGTAAACTGGCCAGGAGTAAGTCATCAAGCACATTATAAAACATACAGCTAAAAACCGTTTCAAAACACCGCTCCGCTAGCCAAAGATATCATCTGTTTTCTACCGTTAGCTAAAAGGATCCCACCTAAGCCAGCCAGAAACAAATGAGATTCGACACTACCCTGAACAAAAAAAGAATCTCCGATTTTAATATAAGTGTGAACTCCGATCGTTGCGCCTAAATTAAAATTATTCTCTACCTCATCCTCATCTTCCTTAAAGTCGAGCTCTGTTCGCTCGTTCATAACAACACCACCAACACTGGCGCGCAAGAAATTAGTGTTAAAAACCCGCATAATATCTAAATAACGATATACCGATATCAACATAGTACGCTCTGTAATGGGGCCATATTTTCGACCGTAGTAATAAGCTCGGCTACGCCAAACTTCACCACTACTCATATCGACTAAAATACCTGGGCGAAAGCGATCATCGCCTTCCTCAATCGCAGAAAACCCCAAGCCTAGTTCAAAAGCCTGCAAGCTAGGAGAAAAAGAACCTAAGATCATCAATACTATTCCAAGACAAAAACACCGCACTTATTCAACCTTCCGCCAACATTCCTAAATAACCTTACGATCCTCTTCGCGCAGCTGACCACCTTCATCGAAATAAAGGATGCGACCTTTTTGAGTAGTCGAATTTAGTCTCTGATATTCATTCAAACTATGGACTACTGACCGGACAAACTTAGAAAAGATCTCCGGATCATACTCTTTTTCTGCTACAGTCGCCATAATTTTAATTGCATCTTGTGGCTCATACGATGGCTTGTAAACACGCTTCATCAGAAGAGCAGAGTATACATCGGCAATAGTTACTACCCTAGTATACAAATGGATGCCATTGACCGGGTCATCTTCGTAGCACCCCTTTCTACCCCGAGGATAACCTTGACCGCAAAAACGCTCATGGTGCTCGCCAGCGACTCTCGCAGTGATTGGGTCTATCGGAGCGCCAGATTCGATGACTTTTAACAGTTCCTCTTCCCCATACTCAGCGTGTTTTTTCATCACCTCAAATTCATCTTCTGTGAACCTACCGGGCTTATTCAAAACCGCACTTGGTATACAGGTTTTCCCGACATCGTGATAGAGGCCACATTGAGATATCATCTCCGACTCTTTGGGAGACAATGGTTTTTGTAGACACTGCCTGCCTATCATTGCCGCCAACATAGCTACCGAAGCACTATGATCGTACAGCGTAGGATCATGGGTAACCATCCGACTTAGAGTTGCTATAGCTACTCCACTATCCATGAGGTTACCAACTAAAAACGCAGCACTAGCTTTGACCTGATTCGCTACCTCGGATGTGATTCCTCCGCGCACTACTAACTGGCTTGCATTACTGAGGTTGCCAAAAATCTCTAGCGTTTTTCTATCAAGGCCCGGGTCTTTCTCAACCAAAAGGTCTATTTTTTTGTCTCTGACACTTTTAATAACCTGTTCAAATGCACCTTGATACTTTTTTTCTACCAAAACTCTAACTGTTTTATCTGACTGAAGCGCGGTCCAAACCTCGTCAAGCAAGCCCTTCGCGAATTCCTTAGGTTTTATAAACTCTACGAGAAATTCCTCAATCTGAAGAAAAATGGTAAATGAGATTTGGTCGATTTCGTATAGATAATGAAAAAGCTCTGTATTAATCGGAATAAACTTGCGAATATTTTTTTTATCGATAGGAGAAATCTGACAACGCTTGCGCGTTTCCTCTCTGATTAAGCTTTGCATACGACTAGGCATCTAGCAGCTCGAGATAAGTTTATAATGGTTTAGCTATTATATTCGATTTTCAGTTTTGCTGCCAACATAAGACGTCAAGCTACGGGTTCTCAAATTAAAACCCAAACACCTAAATTTGGCGTATCATTCAGAATTCACTATTATTTTATTAGAATCTTGGGTGGAAGAGAAGCTGAGGCCACTAATCACGCACTTTGGCTGTCTCGAGAACTCCCTAAATAGCTCATAAAAACGGTTGTCTATGATACGGACCAAACCCGATAAGAGTTTGGTCCGTAAACAACAACTATCAAATCAAAATTTTCGAGGGGCTGGTGCTAAAGATTCACAGCATACCCAGCTATATCGCGACCAGGCCCAACACCAATAGACCCCATTTACAAGGTCACAATCGTCTTCAATAACATCGATATCGAACCAGAATAATTTCGAGCTTCCGTCACTGCATTCTTCGCCCTCACTCTGTCGTACAGCATCCCTTACAGCCTGCTTGGCTTTGTTTCTTGCATCTGCGAT
>JANQHA010000219.1 GCA_028282865.1 Oligoflexales bacterium | reverse complement strand
CTCAATCGTTTGCTGGCTATTTTTAGGAAAAGCCATAAATAATTTTTCCTCTTTAAAGCCAGAGCTCTTAGTCGGAGCAATCGAAAGAAATTTATTTTCAGATTGCTCTAAGACATAGTGAGAAACAGCGCCATAAAAAGTCGAATAGTACTCAGATGCAACTCGACGCCACATCTCATGGGCCAGCTCCGTTTTTCCAAGCATTAAGTTAAAGCGCCCCGCCCAAAAAAGTGCGAATGAGATGACCGACGTAGTGCGATCATCTACGCTAAGCTTCATCTGCGAGTCGATCAACCCCTGTGTCTGCTTGAGCGCCGCTTTAGTATCACCAGATTGAGCATATAGCATGACCAAAGACTTTCGCGCGTCAGAGACTAGCGCATTCTCTGGAAATTTTTTAACAAAACTTAGATACTGTTTTATCGCCCGAGGGGAGTCACCTTCATTTTCGTAAATCCGAGCGGTAGTATAAGTCGTTTGTCCCTCGATATCCTTGTGCGAATTTTTCTGAGCATCTGCAAGCAGCTTATTCATAACCCGCTTAGCTTGCTTAAAATCGTCACGGTACCAATATAATAAGCCAATTTTTCTTCTGACATAAGCCTCAGCTTCAAAGCCAAACTTAGCCATCGGCTTAATAAGCCTCTTCCAAAATCTAATCCGCGCCGTCTGCCCACGACGCCGGAAGCAAGGGTCAATATCATCAACAATTTTATAAATATCATCGAAGCCTTCTTTAGAGGATTTCTTTTTAAGCCCTGATTTAAATATTTTTTCGGCGGTACTACAACGCCTTCTCTTTAAGTTATTAGATATTTTTTCCGCCCAACGAGACTGTGAAGAGTGAGTCAATGCGGAAGACTTATTGTCCTTCAACCACTTATGATCATCGAGAAGTGAGGAAAAATCTTTGACGTGAATAAAAATCTTATCACGCAGCTCGTTTCGCCGTTCCTTAGGTAGTGCGTCCAAATAAGAGCCTAATGCCTCTTTACGAAAAGTAGTCGAACGGTAATCTACGATCTCGCTAAGTAATTCCTCCCAATTCTTTTTATCAGCACCTTCATCTGACTCGCTAATTCGCTTGACAAAATTATCCTTCGCCGGACAGCTCTGGGCTCCGTAGCGAATCATTGCCGACTGGACCGTCGACTGGACCTTCGAAGAAAGGTTATCATTCTCAAGGATTTCCTCGGCTAAATACGGAAACAACGGGTGACCAGAAGAAACCGACCATTTTCCTCCCTTCCTTCTTTTGTTGACCGCCTCGATCGCGGTAGTTAAAGCCCTAGCCCGCTCGTCATCAGTGAGGTTTGGGTAGCGCAACGCCAAAAAAGCGGCCGATATCCCATCAAGCGCCTCAGATCTCCGCTTGAAGTTAGCAGGATTCTCTTCGAGGATCGAACTGGGAGCGACATAGGTGTCAAACCACAATCCCAGTTTAGAGTCGATTTTAGGGGTTTCGTTAATTTTTATTGGGGTAAGAGGGTGACTTTCGGGAAGAGTGGTCCCTAGTAGTTTATAACTAAAAAAAACTATAAATAAAGATATGGATCTCAACAAAACAATTATTTCATTCCCTTACACATAGCGACATCAGACATGTGCGAGTAGATAGACACCTGAAGATTTGAGGTCTCCTCTAGGATACCAGCAATAACAGGTTCTAGTTTATTTAACAACACCCGTGCGTACTCCTGCCAGCGACGGTTCTCACTATGGCCGTTCAGATCAATAAGCGTATCAGAAACCTTATCAATAAGATATTTAAGAATACTCAAATCAGTATTGGGCTCCGAAAGGCTGAATATATGCTCACCAAGTTCCACCATAAGCTTTAAGTCCGCGGAAACCTCTTGGTAATTTGCAGGAACACGCGCAGGAGTGGTCTGCCAACAAGTGACGGCCAGTGGCTTCAGTTCCTTCTCGATCACGGTTGCTAAGTTGCGTAAGGTTTCAATCGACTGGTTTGTTAGCTCCAAAGGCGAATCAATTCGTATTTCTAAATTAGACTCTCCCGACAGTAAGTGGTTTTTATAGTCAGATATGGCGACACCATCCTCGCTAAAATCACGACCATCCAGAACGACTTGAGTGATCACTTCTTCATCTTTGAGAAGCGTTTTATCAATCCAAGTAACTGCTTCATCTAAATTTTTTAGCGGCACAGGAACAGGTATACTTCGATTGTTTACCAATAACTTTTTCAACATCTTTGTAGTCCTTATCCTATGTATAAATTATAGAAACAAGCTAACCATTTTGAGATTTTGCTTGCTCCATCGCCTGCTCGGCCTGCTTAATAAGAGCATGAGCCTTGCCGTCCATCGGGTCGATTTTGATGATTTCCCTCATTGAGTCGATAACTTTCTGGTATTCACCCATTTGATACTGCAAGCCACCCAGGGTAAAAAGCATATTGTAATCATGAGGGTGATTGCTTAGATATTTCACAACAGCTTCAGCTGCTGCTTCAAATGATTTAAGTCCATATGCAATTTTAACCAGAGAGTAAAGAGCTGCGGAATTCTCTGAATCAATTTCGAGGGACTTGGTAACCCAGTTTTGCGCCTCATTAAGCTCTCCCATTCCTTGGAATGCTAGGCCAAGGCCTAAATGAGCCATCTCGTCTTGAGGTGCAATGCTGACAGCCCTTTGAAAGTGAAGCACCGCTACGTCATTGTTATTCATCAATAAACTAACGGTTCCTAGCCCAATGTGAGCTTTAGAAGCATACGGATCAATATCAACTGCCTTACTATAAGCATTTTTAGCACTATCATTGTCGCTAAGCTTAGCAAAACAGTCGCCAATCAACCGATAAAGATTTGATTGGTGGTGAACCGGAATCTCTGGTGTTTTAAATATACTCTCAATTACATCGATAGCTTTAAGGTACTGCTTGGAAGTCATCAAGTTTTAGATGCTGAAAGCTTGGTGACTTC
>JANQHA010000191.1 GCA_028282865.1 Oligoflexales bacterium | reverse complement strand
AAAAACCGAAGTTTCAACCACGAGAATTTTATATTCCGATACAAAACCTTCTTGTTTGAATCCAGAGCCATCGATGCGATCAGAGTGTTGTCAGCGGATACTTCTTTCATGGTCTCCAGCCAATTGCGATCAGTTACGCGAACGTCATCGTTTATCAGCACCAGATACTCCATATCAAAGCAGTCTATAGCTTTTTTTAGACCCTCATTTACTGCTCCGGTAAACCATAAACGTGAGCTTGCGGTTGTGACAGATACCAATGAATGATCCGTTATATGCTTCGGGGCAGGTGCGCCTCCATGGTTGACTACTAAGACCTTAAGCGATTGACTGGTTTGCTTTGATAAATCATCTAATAATAGTTGTAATGGTTCCCACCTATTGAACACTGGAATGATAAATAAGGTTTCAATCTTTATGATTTGCAGTTTGTTTTCCATATCACCTAATAGGGAAGTTTATCCAACGAGTTGATTTCGACAGCTGGATTTCCAGCAACAACCTTCCCTGAAGCAACCGATTTGGTAACCACTGAACCAGCACCTACAAGTGCATTTGTACCAATTTCAACTCCTGGTAGTAAGGTTGCATTGGCCCCAATTTTAGAATTTTTTCTAAGTATAACTCCGCTCAACTGCTCCTTCACACCTTTAGATTTCGGGTAGGTGGCGTTAGTTAAGACTACATTAGGCCCGACCCAGGTATCGTCTTCTAAAACGCAGTATTCCGGTATAAAAGCCTGGGAGTGTATTCTTACGTTATCACCAATCTTCGTTGAGAACTCCACCACGGAGCTGGAGCCAATGCTAACACCAGAGCCGATTTGGTTTTGTTCACGAATAAGGGCCTGATGCCCTGTTTGAAAATTATCGCCAATGGTGTTTCCTGCGTAAATTACTGTGTGTGATCTAATCACCGCATTGCTTCCAATGACTGTTTTGAGCTCTCCATCTTGTTTGCCTTTTGGGGGTACTCCAATATCGACAAAGTCGCCAATGGTGACGTTGTCGCCCAACACGACATTCTTGTAGATTTTATTTTCCATAGCTCTTCCACTGTTAAATAGCAGTAAATCAAGAGATTTACACAGTATACGGCGTACCTTGATTGATCAATCTAAAGTTTAAATAAACGGTGTTAGGTGTAGTTTGGGCTACCTCTAGCAGCGTCGGTGGTTGGACAAGAATAGGATTGCCCTGTTTATGCCTATAGAATAGTATTGTGATCTCAGTATGCCTTTAGTTTGGTACGCTGGTGCAACTTGTTACTAGAAGGTTGAAATGAGTAAAATGCGCTTTGCATTGGTAGGCTGTGGTCGAATAGCAAAAAAACACGCTGAAATTATAGCACATCAGCTTGAAAATGCTGAGTTAGTCGCGGTCTGCGATCTAGTTGACGAGCGTGCAAAAGAGTACAGTGAAAAATATCAAGTTCCTGGATATCAGGACATGGACCAAATGATGGAAAGTATTGGGGATGGTGTTGACATTGTTAATATCTTAACTCCAAGCGGTTTACATGCAGAGCACGCAGTTCGGCTAGCAAAATATAAGAAGCATATCGTAGTCGAAAAGCCAATGGCTTTGACTATGAGCGATGCAGACCAGATGATTCGTAGCTGCGATCAACACGGCATTAAGCTGTTTGTTGTGAAGCAGAATCGATACAATTACCCCGTTGTAAAATTACGTGAAGCTATGGAATCTGGTCGGTTTGGTAAGCTGGTGATGGGAACGGTGCGGGTACGCTGGTGCCGAGACCAAAGTTATTACGACCAAGATTCTTGGCGTGGCACCTGGGCCCAAGACGGTGGTGTTTTTACGAATCAAGCTAGCCATCATATTGACCTGCTCGAATGGATGATGGGAGATGTGGAGAGCGTTTTTGCTAAAAGTGCTACCCAACTAGTCGACATTGAGGCCGAAGACACTGGGGTTGCTGTTTTAAAGTTTAAAAGTGGAGCCTTAGGTATTGTTGAAGCGACTACTGCTGCTAGACCCAAGGACCTCGAAGGGTCGATCAGTATTTTAGGTGAAAAGGGTACTGTTGAAATTGGCGGTTTTGCTGTTAACGAAATGAAGGTTTGGTCTTTTAGTGATGCGGTAGAAGGGGATGCTTCAGTTGTTGAAAAGTATCGCTGCAACCCTCCTGATGTTTATGGCTTTGGTCATGTCGAGTATTTAAAAGATGTTATTGATTCTGTACAAAATGACACCAGGGCACTGGTTGATGGCCTTCAAGGCAGGCGGTCATTGGAGCTTATTTCAGCTATTTACGAATCTGTCGAAACTGGCCGCGAGGTTTCATTGCGCTTTACCGCGCAGCAGTGTCGACTTGGACAAGGCCAAGCGCCAGTTTAAGCGGGGTTTTCTTAGGTGCAAAAAATTCCATTAAATAATTTAGCGGCTCAGCATGCCGAAATTGACGTAGAATTAAAAGAAGCCTTGTTAGCAACTTTACAGCGCAATGATTACAT
>JANQHA010000127.1 GCA_028282865.1 Oligoflexales bacterium | reverse complement strand
CCACAAAGCGAATATCATGAAGCTAACTGACGGGTTATTTCTTGACTCAGTCCGCAGGGTATCCAAAGAATTCCCAGACATCGAGTTTAGCGATATGATTGTTGACAATTGCTGCATGCAGTTAGTCACCAAGCCTCAACAATTTGATGTGATTGTAACTGAAAACCTATACGGGGATATCTTATCGGATTTATCAAGTGGACTTGTCGGTGGTTTAGGAGTGGCCGCAGGAGCAAATATTGGCGAAAACAAAGCAATCTTCGAGGCCGTTCATGGCTCCGCACCTGATATTGCAGGGCAAAATATTGCCAACCCAACAGCATTAATTCTGAGTTCAATTATGATGCTAAGGCACCTTAAGTTAACCGATCATGCCACTCAGCTCGAAAAGGCCATATTAGCGACTTTAGGTGATGAGAGCACAAGAACAAAGGACTTGGCTGGAAGCCTTGGAACCAAAGAGTTTACTGAGGCAGTTATTTCCAACCTTTAGCTAGGAAATTATTTCCCATTTCGGACTAGGAAACACGGCATATTATGCAAGTATAAGCGTCCTGTTTGCTGCATGCTAGCGGCAACAAAACTGTGTTAAAATAGACCTATGGAACAGAAACTTCATATTGATGCGTTCGGGCAAACTGACATTGGGCAGGTCCGCTCTACCAACCAGGACTCCTTTTTAGTAAACAGCGAAGAAAACTTATTTATTGTTGCAGATGGCATGGGTGGTCATGCCGGTGGCGAGATAGCTAGCAAACTCTGCATCGAGCATGTAAATAGTTTTCTTAAAAACGCATCTCTGTTTGATCCGGTCACAAAGAGTCACCCCGATACGACCCTATTATCAGCGTTAGCAAACTCTATAAACTTTGCTTCTTCGAAAATTTATGAGAAAGCGCTCGAAGAACCTTCACTAAAGGGTATGGGAACAACGGCAACCGTGCTCAAAATAATTGGTGACCATGCTTACTTTGCTCACGTGGGCGATAGCCGCCTATACTTAGTTCGAAAAGGCTTTATCTACCAAATCACTCACGATCACTCACTAGTTAATGAGCAGGTGCGTGCTGGCATCTTAAGCCCCGAAGAAGCCGAGCTCCACCATCTGCGAAATGTAATCACCCGCAGCGTCGGCTACCAGGAAGAAGAAGATGTAGATGCCAGCTGCTTCCAGCTAGAATCCGGAGATTTTTTGCTCATAAGCAGTGACGGCCTTCATGGGAAAGTTACTAACAAAGAAATCACAAAAGTTATAAAATTCAAAGAATTACAGTCAGTTACAGATCTAATTGAACTAGCGAATGACCGTGGCGGTGACGACAACATCACAGTTATCGTGGTAAAGATTCAAGTTTCGCCGAAATAGTCCGTTAAATCTAATGACCTATGTTGTTACGGACGGCAGGGAGAGTTTATTGAAGCGCTTAACTCTAATGCTTATTCCAGATGATGCTAAAGGCACCAAACAGGTTAGTGTGCCTCATTGGCTACTAAAAGCTTTTATGGCCAGCGGCCTATTAGCATCAAGCACTTTTGGCTACCTAATTTTTGATTACCTACAGCTCAGATCGATGCGTACATCCTACAAAATCATTGAACAAGAGAATGCCGGTCTTCGTGGCGAGGCTCAAGCGCTAGTCGAAAACCTAGAAGAAGTTAAACAGTCGCTAGATCGAGTTCGCGACTACACAACCAAACTAACTGACATCACTCAAATCAAGGTAAAGAAAATAAGTAAAAAAACTGGAATAGGCCCTCTTACACCAGAAGAGTATAAAATTGCTAAAGGGCTTAACAGTGACTCCCCAGGAAACTATATACCTGCAGGTTTGAGCCCTGATACGCTTTCATTTCGCACAGCATTCGACCGGCTCTACGATGTGGGCAGACGGTCCAATCAACAAGCTTTTACTTTGCAACATATCCTCTCTAAGCTTAGCAAGCAAAGATCACTTCTGGCATCTATTCCGTCAGTATCTCCGGTAAACGGCTGGGTTACCAGCGGGTTTGGACACCGGATCTCTCCATTTACCGGCCAGCGCACTATGCATATGGGTTTAGATGTCGCCTCGCCAATCGGCACTCCAATATACGCCCCTGCGGATGGCGTCGTTATTTTTGTCGGCAAAAAGTCCGGATTTGGTAACTTCATTATGATTGCCCATGGCTATGGTATCGTTAGCCGCTACGGCCACAACGCGCAGAATATGGTACAACCCGGCCAAAGGGTCAAACGGGGTGAGCAGATTGCTACCGTTGGAATGAGTGGCCGCTCTACTGGACCTCATCTCCACTATGAAATCCTAGTCAATGGCCGCCATGCAAACCCAAGGAAGTTCATTTTAAGCCTTGCGCTAGAAAACCTTGCTCATTAACTCGGCACTTATAAATATTCCAAGGCAGCAAAAAACCCTCCGCCAAAAACATAAGTACTTAAAAACATTGTAAATTAAAAGTTTAAGACAACCATTCAGACACCCAAAAACGGCTCTGCAGCTATAATAATAAGGGCTGGTTGTCAGGGTGGATCGTTATATACTATATTGAACTTCTATTTTTTTTGATCAGAATGGGCAATAAATGGCTAATATATTAAAGAAAATGTTTGGAACCAAAAACGACCGTGAGGTCAAGCGAATCCAGTCGGTGGTCGCCAAAATCAATCAGCTTGAACCAAACATTAAAAAATTAACTGATGAACAATTAACCGGCAAAACGTCGGAATTTAAAGACCGTATCCAAAACGGTGAGACCTTAAATCAGATCCTGCCAGAAGCCTTTGCAGTTTGCCGCGAGGCAGCGTGGCGCGTGCTAGAGATGCGGCACTTTGATGTCCAGTTGGTTGGCGGGGTCGTGCTACACGAAGGTCGCATTGCTGAGATGAAAACCGGTGAAGGAAAAACCTTAACCGCGACCCTCCCCCTATACCTAAATGCGCTTACTGGCCGAGGCTGCCACCTAGTCACTGTTAACGATTACCTCGCCAAACGGGACTCCGAATGGATGGGACGGCTTTATGGTTTTTTAGGGCTTACCACCGGGCTGATAGTCCACGGTCTTAACGACCGACAACGTAAGGAGGCATATAGCGCTGACATCACTTACGGTACCAATAATGAGTTCGGCTTTGACTACCTTCGCGACAACATGAAGACCGAGCTCGATCAGCTCGTACAACCTGACCATTACTTTTCGATAGTTGACGAAGTCGACTCTATTTTAATTGACGAAGCTAGAACTCCGCTCATAATCTCTGGGCCGACCGAAACTAACACTGATATATATTATAAAGTAAACACCGCAGTTCCGGGGCTTCATAAAGATAGCGATTATATTCTCGACGAGAAATCAAATACCGTCACCCTGACCGAGGATGGCATCAGCCGGGTGGAAAAGCGGCTCCACGTCGACAACCTATACGACCCAAAAAATATAGACTATTTGCATCATGTCCAACAGGCTCTGAAGGCTCATACGCTTTTCAAAAAAGACGTCGACTACGTGGTTAGAGACAATCAGTTAATCATCGTCGACGAGCATACCGGACGATTAATGCCTGGACGACGCTATAGTGACGGACTACACGGTGCGCTAGAAGCTAAAGAGCACTTAAAGGTGGAGAACGAAAACCAAACACTCGCAACCATTACGTTCCAAAACTACTTTAGGATGTACGACAAACTTGCTGGAATGACCGGTACTGCTGACACAGAGGCTGTAGAATTTAACAAAATTTACAAGCTAGATGTGGTGGTTATCCCTACTAACAAACCACTCGCAAGAATTGATAACAACGATATCATTTACCGCACCGCAAGAGAAAAATTTAATGTGATCGCAGACGAGATCGCAAAGCGTCAGAAAAAGGGTCAACCAGTTCTTGTCGGAACCGTGTCGGTTGAGAGGTCAGAGCTACTCTCTTCGCTATTAAAGAAGCGAGGAATACCACATGAAATACTTAATGCAAAAAACCATTCGCGCGAGGCAACCATTATTACCAATGCCGGTAAGAAAGGTAATGTCACTATTTCGACCAATATGGCCGGTCGGGGTACCGATATCGTGCTCGGCGAAGGGGTAAAAGAGGCCGGAGGGTTATGCGTCATCGGCACCGAGCGCCATGAATCACGCCGGATAGATAACCAGCTTCGAGGTAGATCGGGGAGGCAGGGTGACCCGGGAGAATCTTTATTCTACCTATCACTAGAAGATGATCTTATGAGAATTTTTGCTTCTGACAAACTATCGGCAATTATGGGCCGACTTGGAATGGAAGAGGAAGAAGCTATCGTATCGCCGATGGTGACTCGTGCCATAGAGCGCGCTCAAAAACGTGTAGAGGAGCAAAACTTTTCATCTAGGAAGCACCTCCTAGAGTACGATGACGTGATGAACCAGCAGCGGCAAGTCGTCTATTCGAGAAGGCGGGAGCTGCTTAAAGGCGAAACCAATATCGACTTTTTTGAAGACGTAACACGAGACATCTCTCTAAGTGTTGTGGATCGTCACGCTCCAGAAAGTTCGGATAAAAGCTCCTGGGACTTTGACCAAGTCACTTCTGACGCCCAAAGCGAGTTCAACAACCAAGAAATCGCGCTACAAGACTTAAACAGCCCGGAACTTTCTTCCGCTGGTGTTGCCGAGCACATCACCGAACAAGCCTTAGAGTCCTATAAGAAGAAAACCGAAATGGTCGGTTCTGACCAGATGAAACTAGTCGAAAACTTCATCTATATGCAAATTATCGATCAGGCTTGGAAAGATCATTTATTGGCGATGGACCATTTAAAAGATAGTGTCAGCCTAAGAGGCTACGCTCAACGAGATCCGCTCCAAGAGTACAAGAAGGAAGCCTACCGACTGTTTGCAAGTATGATGGGGCGGATTGAAGAAGAAACTACATTAGCTCTTCTTCGGATGCCGCCACCGGAATCTGCCCCAGAGCAACGGCACCAAGTATTTGACGAGTCGAACATGAACTTCGCTCATCCCCAAGCTAGCAAATCCTACCGTGAAGGCCCCTCTGATGATGAAATTGTCAGACAAAGCTCACGCGGCAACCATCAGGTCGACCAGACACCTTTTAAGCGAGATCAAGCTAAGGTCGGTAGAAACGACCCGTGCCCGTGCGGGTCTGGAAAAAAGTATAAAAAGTGTCATGGTTCGCCGACAGCAAATGATCCGTCACCAGCACCATAACTGAAGGAAACAGATGACAAGAATCACAGAAATAAATTGCGATGATGAATCTGAAGTAATCCCCAGGCTCATGCTACAGGTCCATAAGGCGGTGGACAAAGCCTTTCCTCATGTAACACCTGCTACCAGCAAATTTTCTCAAACCGTCTTTAATCAGTCGGAAGATACGGTCGTCGATAGACCTGCGGCACCTCCAGAACCCGAAATAGAAGCCGATCAAGACCCTATGGTAGAAGAACCTGATTACGCACATTCCGCCATAAACGAGATGGTGAACAGCGGCCACGAACCAACAGAGCACTCTAAACTTGAGCAACATCAAGTCAGGCCAAAACCTAGCTTAGCGATAAAGATCTTTAGACTAACCCTATTGATTTTGATCTTTGCAGCGCTTTCGGCCTATTGGGCTTTCAAGAACTTAGTCTAGAAAAGCTATTATTAGGAGGGAAGCAACTACAGATTTTGATCAACACTTCTCTTACGCTCCACTCCCAAGCAGAACCTTAGTTCCTTGCTTAAGGCTTAAATATCTCTTTTGACTAAGTTTATTAATTTTTATTGACCAGCATAAGTTTCATTGATATACAGGCACCTCTTAAAATATATTAAGGTTATGTCACAATGAAATTATATCTAGTATTATTACCAGCGCTTTTTTTTAGTATTCCTTCGTTAGCGAATGAGCCAGAATCAAACGAACAACTCGCTACCTTAGGCCAAAAAGTAACCGATCTTTCCGAAGCCCTTGCGCAGATTAAGCCCGGACATCGAAGGTCTGATCAGGTTGCCAAAGATATTATAAGTGGCAAAGAATATAAAACCTGTGTTCATCCAGTTCATAAGCTTGCAATGAGAGTGTTTGCGCAAACTCAAATTGCAGATACCACATATTTTGACGAATTCGTATTCTACGAGATTCTCATTCGACTAACATCCTATAAAAAAAGGTGCCAGAGTATATACTCCAAGATGTCTAACCGTATTAAAGATACAGATGATGAATCAAAGAATTTAAATCTGAATGAAGCATTAGTAGTATTTGAAGGCATTGCGAAAATAATTAATCTTCAGAACGAAATATCAGATCTAAATAAAGAGGTACATGCGACATACTTACTCAAAGAGGGTGGCTCCTCCCTATTCAGAATTGGAAAAGAACTTGTAAGCATTCCACGGGGAGTAATTTTGGGCTACTCTCAAGACAAGTCTAAAGAAAAGAACTTATTTGCTATAAAAAAATTTACAGCTCGCGAATTTGCAAAAAGCGCTGGGAAGGAAGAAAAATACTTTGCAAGTTTTGAGTTTTTCGAAGCACTCTTGAGCTTTGAAGAATACGCTAACTTTTCCGCCGACAGCGATTATTTTGATATCTATATACTCCAAGAAAAAATTGTAAACCTAAAGAAAAATATGTTTCATACGTATCTGCACTCAAGATAAAATTTTGATCTTTGCAGCGCTTTCAGCCTATTGGGCTT
>JANQHA010000012.1 GCA_028282865.1 Oligoflexales bacterium | reverse complement strand
TTAACTCATGTTGATTTGCAATAGCAGCTATCCAAATATCATTATCGGGAATAGGTTTTCCACGCCGTTTAAGATCTGCTTTTATAGAGCCATAGTGATGGGCAGTTTCGCTGTTAGTACTAGTAATCGGGATGCTGGAAGCATACTGCTCAACACGACCAATATTTTTCTTTTGCTGCGTAGATTTGTAAGCACCATAAAACAGCTCTCCCAAGACAATATCGCAGGTAAAAAACTCCCCGCCTTTTGAAACAAAGTCAGTTGCTCCTTGCCCATCTTCCATAAGATTAATAACGAAGTTTGTGTCTAGAAGATATTTACCAGCCATGCGGGTCAACCTGCTCGCATCCTTCTTCAATAGCTGCCTTCATCTCTGCAGCATCGTTCTTTTCCAGGGTTCCAGCTAGCTTCAGGAGATCCTGACCTGAAGCCCCGGTTGGTGCCGAGTTCTTAAGCTGATTTATATAGGCGATCACCTGGTGTTTTTTGTCTTCAGGCAACTCGTTAAAATTATTTAAAAGCTCGTTGATCAGAGTATTTTTCATGGTGCGTTCTCCTACAGGAAAAGATCGCTGTCCTGTTAAATCACCTTTATTCTCAGTAGGTTCTATCGGCATAAACCACCCTCCGCTTTAATCCACTTTGTCTTCCAGCAATAGTTGAAAACCCAGCCAATTGGCACACGACTTACTCTTATAAGTTATAAAAAATTCACGCGAAAAGCTTTGCTTTTTTAACAACGCAATATTTAAGTAGAGGTTCGATTCCTCTTGGGACTACCACCGACGCTGTTGCATAAAAAAGACAGAAATTTGACGGCAAAAGCGACTCCCTCTAAAATGGAAAGTACCTATAAACTAACTACGAGGGTTAAATATGAAACTGAAGTTTATATTAGCGGTAGTATGTACATTCGTATTCGCCGCATGCCGCACTAGGCCTAATAGTTCTTCTGTGAAGGGATACGAGCATGCTAGTGGAACATTGCACTGCAAAGACACTAATGCAATAGTAACCTGCAAAGATGGGTCTCAAGAACTAGTATCCAGAAAAGACTATAACTCTCAAAAATACTGTGAAGACTTCGGTGCACCCCAATGGATGCATTCAGGTCAAAGTGGTGCAGTGCTAACGTCTATATATGGTCGTTCTCGACAAGAGTGGACTACCTGCAAACTACAGAAAAATCAAAGTGCACGCATTGTAGATTACCGACCTGAAGGAAATGGTGATACATGGGAGGTTACCCTGAAGATGGGGGCGATTAAAGGCTGCATGCTAACAAAAGTATATGTAAAAAGAGAAGACGTTCATATAGGCGCTTCGACTCCAGGGGGCAGGCGACCGTATCACAACAACAAGGTCCGTCCGGTATCTTCCCCATTCACATGTAAGAATGTTATATTCGGCAGGTATGGCCAGCTTTATTTAAGCTACGACTAATAAGTCGACTATTAGAGCTGTATAATTAAATTGTTTTTAAAAGGGGCGTAGGCCCCTTTTTCTATTTAATCAAGACATTACAAACCTTTCCAAAATTGGGTTTACAAAGCACTGCTCATTGTATAATCAAGTGCTAAGTTTTACTGATTTAGGAGAATTCTATGAAAAAAATAGTTATGACAATGATCACTCTCGCAGTAGCGCAGCATGCACTCGCTTATGAAAAGTGCGCTATAAGAATGCAAAACACTGCATCTTACCACCTAGCTGAAAAACTGAATATACCGGTGCAACAAACACAAATCATCCGATTTGAAATGGGTTCCTGGACCAAGGCTCTACAAAACAACACTGGTAGCGCCACCGTCGCTATCAACGATCGGCACTATACGAAGTATTTCAAAGTATTCGGCTTACAGATCAATGATACCAATGATTGCAAAGTTACTAAACTCGTAGAGATAGCCAAGGAGAACATCTCTTCCCACATCCGGCAAGCGGAAAAATATAAACGAATTATCTCAGACTTCGGCTACGATTATAATTCTGATGCTGAAACGACTTGGCAGGTATTTTATTCTAAGGCACCTGTCGCAGCAGATACTCCACTAGAGCAAGTAAAAGTAGCTATCGGCAGTGGAGATCGTAAGGTATCGAAATGGTCGCAAGATGATATTGCCGAGATGTTTGATCACTACACTAATGATAGCAACGGGAGTCATGAGCAGGTGTGGGAATACAAGAGGCTATACAAAACCATGTTAAAAGATTTCAAGGAAGTGCAGGCCTACGAAGTCGAGGCTGAGCGAGGAGATGAAGTCTATATTTATCTAGTCGGACGTCACGCCGACGGTCAACTTATCGGGCTCAAGACTTATGCAATACGAAGCTAGCTCTATTTAGTATTAATGGGCGTAAGCATTTAGTTTACGCCTTTTTTATCTTAGCTCTACGAGACCGGCCGGTACTGCAACCCATTCGCTAAGTCACCTTGTTCAAAGCCATAATAACCAATGTCCTTTGAGCCTGGATCCATCTGAGCAAAGTGATAAAGAGCTGATTCCTGACCAGCTGGACATTTAGCCGCGACCAGAGCAAAAACTTGACCTTCGTCCAGATTTAACCGCATGATAGCATCGTGATATAAAGCTAGAATCCGTTGCGACTCGCTTTTTTCTCTAAAACGAAAGCAGAAAGATAAGGTAAATAAGCCAATCAATAGGCATCGTTTTTCTCGTTCTTTGACTGCTAAAGAAACCATCCTCTCACTAAAAACTGTTAAGATATTTGCAGCTTGCACGTCCAGTAGCTCGAATACGAAGGTTCGGTCCTCTAAATTGCATCTATAAATATCTCGCATAAATTGATAAAGCTGGGCGTCATCACTAGAGGGTGTGCTACTCTTCCAGTAGTTTACTGCATTAATATTCGTTAGTTGATCTATTAATTTATTAATACTATCCATACTCATGTGCCAGCACTCCATAGTTATCAACAGGGTATATAGAAATTCTATCAAACAACTGCCAGCAAGCAAGATTTTTATTTTTTGTAGCATTTTTAAAATAAGGTTATTAAAAAGGCAGTCGGACACTTAGGGCAAAAACATGCACTGGCTATCAATAGTTTTTTTCTCGATTCATATCATAATTATTCTCGTCTTGGTCGTCAGGATCATTCGCTCCCGAAAGCCTGTCGGGACATCTTTAGCATGGATTTTTGTTATCGCACTTTTTCCTTATTTGGGGCCAATTTCTTATATGCTGTTTGGCGAGGTCACCTTAGGCAGGCGGGTACTTGAGAAGTCCGACGAGCGCTTTGAACATTTAGTAAACCGTATTGAGAATCTTGCCACTAACAACGCAACAGCTTTAGAGGGATTAGACTCTGTCGCTAGGCCAGTTGCAAATTTTTTAGTCAATGGTATGAACCTCCCAGTCCTTGGCGAAAATGACCTAGAGCTGATTAGTGATTCACTTCGGTTCTTTGATAAGGTTATTTCGGACATCAATACATCTCAAAAGTTTTGCCATCTATTGTTTTATATCTGGGCTCCCGGGGGCCGCGCCGATGATATTGGCTACGCATTAATCGCTGCAGCTAACAGGGGGGTTAAATGCCGGGTGTTGCTAGATGCGGTTGGCAGCCGGCCTTTTTTTAGAAGCTCGTTGTGTAAAGAAATGAAGTCCGCGGGAATCGAAGTGGTCGCAGCGCTCAATGTCGGGCCAATCCGCATGTGGTTTAAGCGGGTCGATATCCGTAACCACCGCAAGATCGTAGTCATCGATGACCGAGTCGCTTACACCGGAAGCCAGAATATCGCAGACCCTAGGACATTTAAAGCTAGCTCAAAAGTCGGCAGCTGGATCGACGCGGGAGTTTCGATTTCAGGGCCCGCAGTGGAAGCACTCAACCTAGTTTTTCTGCATGATTGGGGGTACGAAACCAACCAACCGACAGCAGAATTGGTAGCTAATAATCGGTTGCTAGACAGCCCAGCAAATGCCGGCATCGTAGCCCACATTGTCCCATCTGGTCCCAGCCAATCTACCGACGTTATCTTGGAGATACTGCTGTCACTAATATACGCCGCGACCGAGGAACTCATCATCACAACCCCGTACTTAGTTCCTACAGACACCCTGACATCCGCCTTAACTACCGCTGCTCTTAGCGGCACCAAAGTAACAGTAGTAGTCCCTGAAAAAATTGATTCATGGGCTGTCAAACTCGCAAGCCAAGCAGTATATCATGAACTCCTCAAGGCGGGCGTGCAGGTAAAAAGCTACGAAAAAGGACTACTACACTCTAAGACGGTGACAGTTGATGGCAGTATATCATTGATTGGGTCAGTCAATATGGACATGCGTAGCTTCTATCTTAACTATGAGATATCGGTATTTGCCTACGACAAGTCATTCACCAACGACCTTCGAGAGCTTCAGATAAGCTACATTGAGGATTCAAGAAGCCTCGATATTTCGGAGTTTAAAAACCAATCCAATCTTAAGCAGTTCGCAGTAGATACTATGAGGCTATTAAGCCCCCTACTTTGAGATATTTGACAGCTTCTGATGGAAGCGTTTAATCTATATGGATGATTAAATTTTTTATATTCGCATTACTATCACTCACAGCTGGTCAAGTTTATGCTGATTACTTCTGCAAATCACCGACCAACCGCACCTGGCTCTCAGTATCAAAAGACAAATTTTCGATTGTTCAAGATCAAACCAATATCATGCGTGGCGGTAAGCTAAGCAAACATAACTGTACCGAAGAAAACCCTATTAAATGCTCTCTTTGGTCAGAAGACGGTGAAGTTGCTCGGATCGCCATCGAAGAAAACCGAGCTATTGGAAACGTCTTTTACCGGCAAGATGGTGAAGAGTATATGATAACGATTCTTTGTCCGTTACACCCTTTCTTATAAAGTTTAACCTGCTGGATCGATCAAACAGTGAGAAGGGGGATGAATTCGAATGATAGCAACATTCTCATCGATTTTTTTACCGACCTCATTGGTTTTGTAAAGTTCGCTATCGTTGACTTTGTATAAAGTAAACCTAAACTCCTGAAAAACTCCATTATTTCTTATAAAAGCTTCCAATCGGTACCTGGAACCAGCTCGATAAATAGTATGAGAATAGACATGATCATCTGAAAAATCCGAACTCTTTTGCAGGTTAAAGTGCAGCCTTAAAGGTTGCGGGTACGAAGATGACTTAACCGATATGCTTGCCTCAAAGCTTCTATTAGCGGTTGTGATCAAACCACCGCTAATTTTAGCCTTCAAGCCTTCAACTTTGATGTCGATTTTTTTCTTAGTACTGTTTTGCTCTATCTGACGAGATGCCCGACACTCTGCCTTATAGTCGTACTTTATTTCCTGCAGCTCGATAGGCTTAGCTAGCATGTCTTGGATCCATGTTCCAATCTTTCTTGGCCCACCATCGTCGGTTCTTAATATAGCTGAGAAATTCGAAACATTTGGGCCCCTGCGAACATATGAGTTTATCCCGACAATGGTAAGATTTTTACCGTCATTTATAT
>JANQHA010000523.1 GCA_028282865.1 Oligoflexales bacterium | reverse complement strand
TAGCGATATCAATTTGGTTCATTGCCATATTGAGCTGCTCCCAACGCTTAAATTGATTGGGTGGGGCACTATATTTACAGTATTGATAAGGCTGTCGACCAGGTATTGCTAACTCCTTCATCGATTTCTTTACATTCGGCATTACGATTGCTTGTGATTGACATAGGCTCAAAGTAGGTATGATTTCTTCTAATTCAGGGTCACCGTTCGGGATGATATTAAAAGCGTTTACCATACTTGCGTTAAAACCGTTATTATCCGAATAACGTACTACCCGCATTCCTTCTGGAACATTAAAAAACCTGTTTCCTGAAAGTGCAATTCCTCGTTGGTCTCCTAGGGTTTCGTAGTTGCCTGTAGCTGGATCGAGGCCGTTGGCTCCTTTGCCTTCTTCGTTAATTGCCGGAGCAGTTAACACTGGTCGGGTGACCATTTGGGAGTCGATGACACCAGCTGGGCCATTTTTTACATTAACCATGATCGATTGACCCGGTTGTAAATGATGGCTAGTGAAACCTTGTGGACACGGGTACCAATCGCCTTCGGTCTGTTTGGTCACGACCTGACATTGGAAGTCTTTGACTGCGGAGTTAGATGAGAACTTGATCACCGCGCTACCATCTGGCTGAACCTCAGCACTTTGGATCGAAGTTGTGGCTGCTACGGCATTTTCACCACCTTTATCTTTATTTTTCTTACCGCAGCCTGTTTGAATGGCCATCAATGAAACTAGAACGAGCACAAAATAATTGTCCGTTCTCACTCTACTGATTCTCATAGAACCCCCTTTTTTTGGTGTAAGCACCGATCTGTTTGTTTGTCAGGTTATGAATCTTTTAAAAATTCTCGGGGATTATATGGTCTTATTTATTACAAGTCAATATATTTTATAAAAATTTTAAATAAATATTATAAATTGTTGTATTCTTTATTAATTTTCTAATGAACTATTATAAGCTTCTAGAGCCATAGCTGGTAAAAATAATAAACCCCGTACCATCGCCCTAAGGGCAGGCTTGTCTGAGATGAAGTTAGCCACGATAGGTCCGTACTGATAATATAGGTCGATAAAAGCTAACCCAGCTCTAGACTCAGCGAGATATTCATCCCTAAACCACCGGAATAGATCGAGGTGATGGTGCATGGGAGTCCCGTAGGCTGCGGTGGCTATAAAACAAAATGGATCCTTCTCTTTGGCTGTTTCGGATGAATCTAGGTACTCAGAAAGGGTTAGGTTCGCCCGAGGAGTTGCTAGGTAGCAGCTAGTGTGCACCGCGCCATCCGGCCGGTACGCTAAGAA
>JANQHA010000505.1 GCA_028282865.1 Oligoflexales bacterium | reverse complement strand
AGCCGTTGTTTATGTAGACGGTAAAGCAGGGTATATCGATACCGAAGGTAAGTTTCTACCAAAACTTGGATTGAGATTTGATCGAGCCTATGACTTTCATGATGGGTATGCCAAGGTCCAGATTGGTGACATTGTCCGCTACGTCGACATAAAAGGTGAGTTCCTTGGAGACATTAAACTTGATTGGAGGTGGGCCCAAAATTTTTCAGATGGTTTAGCTAAAGTTAGTACGGTTGAAGGCTTTAAGTTCCTCAAAGCAGATGGAGAATTTCTCAAAACTCCCGTACCAACTTTCAATCGAGCTGAGAATTTCAAGGGAGGTTTTGCTGAAGTTCAGGTCGGTGAGAAATGGGGCTATATTAATACAAAGGGACAATATTTAGTAGAGCCAAAGTACATGCATACGCGAAGCTTTTCTAATGGGATGGCTGCTGTTGCAAAAAGCGACGGAAGGTGGACTTTTATCGATGAACAAGGAAAAGAGTTGCAGAACGGCAAGCTTAGTTTTTATTGGGTAAATCCACGCTTTTCAGAGGGTGCCGTCGGAGTTCAAGAGGAGCATCAAGGAAAGTGGGGTTATATCGGCAAAGACGGTAATTTTCTTCCGAACCTTGGGCCAAAATTTGTTCATGGGGTTGGTAGCTTTTCTAATGGTTGGGCTAGCATTGTCGACACTGACTATTCTACTGGCCGCCCGAAACATACGTTTACTTATGTAGACAAGAAGGGGAATTTTCTTGCGGGAAGAGAAAAGGCCTATCTTCAGGATGCTAGACCTTTCAAAGATGGTGTCGCCGTCGTCAAGTTGAATGACAAGTACGGGCTGATGGACGAGTCTGGTGTGTATTTGGGCGGAAAGACTCCTAAATACAAATATACAAGGGCCAACCATTTGAGCGAAGGGTTGGCACCATTTCAAGTCGACGATGGCACTTGGCACTACCTCAACAACAAGGGTGAGATAAAAATCATCGTTACAAATTCAGACTAATGGTGGGTAGTTTAACGGGGGCGTTCGCCTCCTAAACTGTGGCGGAGGGAGGGGTTCAACTGCTGAATTATCGGTGGGAGCGCAAGTCGATCCGGCTTTAGAAATAGAAATCTCCGAAACTTTGCACCAGGAAGACCTTATTATGTCTTTTAAAGCAATGCGTTAGGCATTTCTTTTCCTTCGTTAATACTGCTGCCTGGTAGAGAGGGTTCTTCTTAGAAAGCTCTAGACTTTTCGCAGCTGCTGATATAAAAGTAGGCATATTTTGGTTTTTGTTAAAAATTAAATTTATTTTTTATAAAGAGGTTTTTGTGAATAAACTAAACTTGATCTTTTTAATTTTTAGTCTATCGATGGGAAGACTCGCATATGCAGCATGCGATAAGAAGTTTAGTGGTGAGGTTAAAACTTCCGATCAAAGTGTAGCGTCTGGTCAAGAGGCAATATATGCAAAAATTCAGGAGCTTTATCAGGGGCGTGAGCAGGGACCGGCCGATTTAACTGAGGCTCGCTCAAAAACACCAGAGGTAATAGAGCTGATAGAAGAGTCCGATGCCTTATATTACGAAGAAATTGTTACATCGGGACTAGAACCGGACCCTATCGAGGCCGCTCAAGAGGCAGTATATGCAAAAATTCAGGAGCTTGAGCGAGGACTGGCCGATTTAGCTGAGGCTCGCGCAAAAACACCAAAGGCAATAGAGCTGATAGAAGAGTCCGATGCCTTATATTACGATGAAATTGCTAGCACTCTATTGTCACCAGAAGAGCAAGCGGAATACCGACGTACTCAAAGGATGATTCAATTGAGTGAAGAAAAGGGTTCCGGCGAAACTGCGGAGAGCATCCGTGAAGAAATCAGACAGATTCTTGATAATAAGGTAGCTTTGAGCTCTGCTAAACGGCAAAGTGAAAATCCTAAAGACGTATATTATGATAATCTTGCCCAGGCTGTATTTGCGCCCGAAGAGTTTGCCCGATACCAATATTTGCAAACGCGGGTGCGAATCGAGGAGGCCTTGGGTGATGTCGCGCTTGCCAAGAATTTGAAGTTGAGACTTAGAGAGATTATTGAAAGTAAGGCGCAGGAGCTTTATGAGGCTCGACAGAAGGAGAGTGTAGTCGCAGATAAGCAAGGCCAACTGGTTGATTTGCAGCTAGATTCATTAAAGAGGAAGATAAGTATTCAAAATAACCAACTGAGCCGTGAATCCAGAGAGGAATATGAACGAAAAGTGGCTGAACGACACGCTCATCAGTGGGCAAATTTGATAGGTGACACCGTCGATCGCTTAGTCCCGCAAGGAGATGTTATTAGAATAGATTATTGAGATCGTCCCGTTTTTACCTTGTTGTTCTCGCGTTTAATCTATTGTTTTTTGTATTTGTAAATTCTCTTACTAGATTTCTACAAGACCCGAATAGTTGGGTCTTTAGGCTCTCTCCGAGATTTTTGTTCAAGATAGGCATCCATTTTTTTATAAATTGATCTTTTATAATTTCAGATGCTTTTTCTGGTTCATTCGTTTCCAAAAGCGCCAGAATGTCAACGATATACCAATCTCCATTATGCCACATACAGTTCTTTGGCTTAAAATCCAATGGAGCAAGTCCGCGCGATACTAGTGAATTGATCAATTCCTGCAGCTTGATGATCATAGGGTGTTCAAGGTTATCACTCTTGATGGTTTTGAGCGCCACATCTCCATTTATCTCACCCAGATACTCCTTTACCGTATAATTTTCGCCATATTCGATTATTCTTGCATACTTGATATTGTGTTTTTTTACTTTTTCCATGGCGTATCGTTCGGCTAGATCAGCTAAGGCCGAAAATGATAGTCCGTTATAGTCCCTTCCTGTGGTATCCATAAGCAGCTTCCGAACATACTCGTAAATTTCGCGAAGTTTTTCAGAGTCCTCGATGTCTTCTCGAACAATTTTTAACGCATATTGTTGGTTATTCCTGGTCGCAAGATAAACATAACCTGCACCGCCGTCACCTAAGGTTTTTTCGATTTTGTAGTGATGATTAGACCGCGGACATATAAATTGTCGGGGGGTAACTCTAGTGAGTCGATTAATATTATGACAAAATAATCTAATACGGAGGAAACATGGAAGTGCTTCATTGGCTTTATGCCTTATCAGGGACGATTTTGGTTGCATTTTATGTCCCACAGATGATTGTAGTTTTAAAAACCAAGTCGGCCTGTAAAGAGATCTCCCTTATTTCTTGGGGTATTTGGGCGGCGTGTATGATGAATTCTTTTTTGTATGCGCATTTAGTTTTGAATGACGTTAAGGCATCACTCATTGCGCTTTTTAGCGGGGCCTGTTGTTTCTTTGTATTTGCCGTGGCTACGATAAAACGTAGGTTATACAAAGGTGTTTCAGATTAATTTGATCACTATAACGTATTAAAGCTCTAACCTAAGCACTCCTTAAAATAAGGTATTGTTCGCTCTAGTCCTTGATCCAAGGTGATCTTAGGTTCCCAATCTATCGTCTCTTTTGCAAAGCTGATATCTGGTTGTCTGATTTTGGGATCGTCGGTTGGTAGCTCTTTATGAACTACTTTAAGGCTTGGGTTGATTGCTGCGATGACTTTGTTAGCAAGTTCAAGAACGGTGAACTCTCCAGTGTTTCCTAGGTTGACTGGCCCTTGATGTTGGTCTTGTTGGCTAAAACGGTAAATTCCTTCGACG
>JANQHA010000447.1 GCA_028282865.1 Oligoflexales bacterium | reverse complement strand
ACCTAACCGATCGTAACCACGATCTTCCAGCCTTTGGTTTAACATTTCTGCGACGTTATTTAAGGACTGTAAAGCTTCGGGAACCCTCCCCTCCAATCCAGAGCCTTTCGCAGCTAAACGACCGACAAATCGATCGGCTTCCTCATTCGGGTGAAAGGAGATCGCAGCATCGGTGCGCGCTTGATAAATAGGGACAGCAAACCCGATACTCCACTTTTCAGTGAGACCGTAGCCGAAGCTCGGAGCGAAGACATTAACCTGCCCCTCAACATCCGCCTCAAACTGCCCAACTACCGTGTTTTCATCAAAACCATTAGCAATAAGCAAAGCCTGGAGTTGGGTTTTATTCAGTCCCGATCTTTGGTCTATAAAATCTTTGTAGGAGACTGTTTTTTCGAGAGAAGATCCCGCAGATATATCATCGCCGCGAGAATTAGTCTTACTATTAAACTCAGTGTGAACCGTCTTTATCGCTAAACGCCTAACGCCTTTAGGTAAAATTTTCGCGTCTTCCATAGCACCGGAAAATGATGAAACCCAATATGCCGCGAATATAATAAACCATTTAGTTGGTGACATCGCTTCTACCTCTTTCAGCTATAAAATAATTGTTTCCTATATACTTAGCGCCGTTCTATACTATGATGAAGGCGTAGTCAATAACGAGGTGATCATAGGCGTATTATGCTATCGAAACAAATTATTTCTCATGCTTGTAAGTTAGGCATTTTTCTAATGACTATGGTCAGTGAAAGCTTAATGGCAAAAACTCCGCCAGCTAAATTAGATCCAGAAGTAACCGCTGAGCTTTGCAGACAAAATGACCTAGCTGCCTGTATTCGACTAAGCATTTTTTACGAAAAGTTAGGGCAAATTGACAAGGCAATACCGCTGTATAAAAAATCATGTCTTGCGACTGATCACCTATCCTGTCAAAAACTGGCCAAAATCTCTGGCCGACAAAACAAGACTAAAGTAACTTTGAGGTGGCTTCGAGCCGAGTGTCGCAGCCCCAGCAGCAAAGGTGAAGGATGCTACCAAATAGCCCTGATTGCTTCGAATCAAAAGTTGGCTAAGAGCGCTTCCACCTGGTTCCGAAAAGCATGCACCAAAGGCCATAAACTGGCCTGCAAAAGTTTAAACAAACCATCTAACAAAGAAGCTAGTGAGTAAAATTTCGGACAGAGTGACTGACATTCAAACACAAGTGACTAAAAAATCGATAGTGCTTACGCATTTTTTAATAAATCCCCAGAGGTTTAGCTTATTTACCCCTTAGTTTAACTTGGCATCATTATTGAAGTGATATCCCTAAAGCAATGAGGGATATCATGACACACCGACATCGAGAACGAGAACTTATTGGAAACTTCTTCAAAGAGAAGCGAATAGCGGCAGGTCTGACTCAAACCTTCCTAGCTCGAAAGCTTGGCTGGACTAGCTCGCAATTTATTTCTAACTGGGAACGAGGCCTTGCGATTCCACCTAAGAAAATTCTCAATCAGCTTGTAGAGTTATGTCATATCGACATCAATGAGATAATCGACGTCTACGCCGATGCAACTCGAATCGAAATCGACTCTTTACTTAATAGCCCAAGCCACTACCAGCCGGAAATGGACTTGAGCAGCTCTTTAAACCTAAACCCAGAAAGCTCATCGGATTTGCCAGCCATTGGGAATATCAATCTTCAGAGCCAATATGTAGATCGCGCTATAGAAACTTTAGATAACATCTCGCACTTATTTGACCAAAATGATTTAAGTATAACCCCCTATAGCGAAAGGTCTATTCAGGACTTTGCGGCACTAAATGAACCTAAAAAAAGTGAAATTATCAGTCACTTAGTCACTTATCAAGAGTTTGCCAAGGAAATGGCACCTCACTTTAACCAAAATCAAACCGACGTCAGAGAGGAAGTGGCATGCCTTAAGGCATCTCTAAAAGGTTTAGGCCTCAAAGCGGGAGATGAAGATCTCAATTTTATTGACCAAGGAGATATCGTCGAAGTTTATGGGATCGACGGAAAACAGCAATATAGAAACTTTGAATTTATCAAATCTTGCCCATACGATCTTCTTATGGTTCATACCCACGAGTGGTTCGTGCTATACGAAAGAAGCCCTGAAACCAATGATCAAATCAACCAGCGGATTCAGGAGGTTATCAGCACAGATCAGACTCAGTCTGTTCCTTTCGATATCCCTCAGCACTCGCTAAAAGTAGCGATGATGGAAGACGAGCCAATTTTTAACGTCAATCTCAAGCGAATAAAGCCAATCTTTAATGAGAAAACCGACATAAAGACTGCCTTTGTCGCAACATTAGTAGTCGAGCCTACCAGTCCAGAAGAAGAAGAAAGCTTAGATACGGCTCAGCTACTATTGCCTCATTAACGCCGTAAGTTGCAGATATCAGTCAGCAAAAACACTTGGAATATCTGTAAATTTTTTAGCCACTGTCAAAGCAATAGCCAAGGAAGGGCTGCCGTAATTAAGGTAACATACTGATTTTATTTGATTTAAATCCCTATCATCTTGGGGTGACTTTGGCCCAAGCTTTGCAATTTAACCAGTAAGTATAAATTAATTTACAGAGGTCACACATGAAGATTAAAGCGTCCATATCTGCCGCGGTATTAGCAATAGGCCTGATCTCTTGCGCTGACGCAGAATTCTCAGGATCGAATGCTTCAAAAAAGCGAAGCGGTAGTAACCAAGCACCCGCTAACCCTAATAATACCGATCCAAGCAACCCTAGCACCAATATCACCCCTGGCGGCGGTTCTAACAACCCCGGTATCAATAATGGTAATGGCGGTGGACTGAGTATAGAATGGGGAAGCCTAGCGGAGAGCTGGCATATAGGTAATAATGAATTTTCCGACACCGGGTGTAAAGCTAGGGTCGCAGTGAACTTGCTAGACAGCTGGTCAGAAGCCAACTTTTACTTCAAAGTCCTTGAGAACAATACGACAGTCAACATCAATGTCCTGCATTGTGGGGTCGATAGAGCGTTCGCTCAGGGTGGATCTAACAGCGACAAAGACACCGCGACTTTAGTGGACTTTAATAACCAGGTAGTTAACGGAATGACGAT
>JANQHA010000406.1 GCA_028282865.1 Oligoflexales bacterium | reverse complement strand
TGTCAAAGCCATCATCGACCACCATATCAATTCCAGCTTCATCGGCATTCTCTCGATTAGCAACCTCGACATTATCGCCATCTTGCTGCTCGGCATCGATCGCTGGAGACTGACCGCTGGCATCGGCTTGGTCTAAGCTCTCTTCAATCACCTTCAGATTAGCCTTGGCATTCTTATATTCAGGGTCAAGCTCTAGCGCTTTCTCAAAACATAACTTTGCTTCCTCAAACTTTTGCCACTGATAAAAGCCTATGCCTTTGTTAAAATAGATCTTAGCCAAAATTTCATTATAGCCCTCAAGAAAGGATTCTGCAGATTCGTATAATTCGATACCCTTTTCAAAGGCCTCTGATCTCATAGCTAAAACCCCCGCCGTATTTAACACAGAAGCTAACTCGCGCCCAGTTACCTTATTCTTTAAAAGCTTTAATGCATCGTTGACGTCACCATCTAACAGCCTACAGGTCCCTTGGCCTTTAATAGCCGCTTCATTATCTCCATCTATCGCGGCAGCTTCGTCAAATTTTTCTTCAGCCTCTTCCACCCTATTCATATTTAATAAGGTTTGGCCCATGGTAATAAGCCTATCGATGTTGAATGGATTAATTAGCTGAGCTTTCTCTAATAGGCTGAGGGCGTCATCGCGCATTCCAAGCTTTATCATGGACTTTCCGAGTGCATGGAGAATCCGGCTGTCAGGTGGATCCATGTCGACCAGAGGAATCAATAAATCATGGCATTGCTGCCATTTTTTCTCCTGCAAATAATTTTCCCCGAGTTCATATTTAACTCTTAAATTATCTGGGTGCTGTTGGTTAAGGGATTCTAAAATAGCCGTTGCCTGTTCCCATTCATCTTCTAGCCTAGACAGGCGTATCTTTTCCATTTCGGGACCCATCGGGCTATCTTCCGCTGAAGTTTTTGCCAACTCTTCAACAGCAAGCTTCATATTGACCGGGTTTAATGGGCCAGTTTGGACTTTATTAACCCCAAACTCAGAACCTGCCGCTATAATCTTGTCTGATTGTTCGTTAGCAACGAGGTATATCAACCAGCCTTCACGCTTCTCTTCATTCTCTATGCTTTTGAAGAATTTAATGACCTTATCAACACCTATTTCCCAGTCTAATACAATAATCGCAGTATCGAATTCAGGAATTTTTGATAAGCAGGTTTTCGTGGTTTTACAAAACTCTTTCTCACCTTCCCATTTAGAGTCCATCAGCATTTTTCTAAATGCATTTACCACGACGTTTCGGCTACTTAATACCACGACTGGAATTGACGTATCACTCATACCTGCCCTCTTTACTACGGTTTAAAGTCATATTAAGAGTCATTTTTACTTCCTCCACTGAGAACCGACCATACGACATAAAGCCCCAAAACCCCCGCTATAGAGAAGCCTATGATTCCAAAAAATGACATATGGAAGTATTCCTCGCCCACTTTCGCCAGAACAAGGATAGAGGAACCAACAATCAATGACGCCAATATAATGCTAACAGCTATCCGGGACATAAGCCGATCCAGCATTAAGGCCGTGTATTTTAAATCTTTACTAGAAATATTGAGCTGCATTTTTCCATCAGCAACCTGCTTAAGCAAACCTCGGATCTGCCTAGGTGCATGCTTTGCCAAAACCGAAAAGTCTCGGGCTAAGACAAGCGCGTGATGTTGAATGTTTTCCTGACTATACATCTTTCTAACCAAATCTTCTGAGAATTTCTTACTAGTTGATATGATATCAAAATCTGGATTTAATTTCGCCCCAACCCCCTCAAATGATACCAGCGACCTAAAAAACAAAATCATCGGCCTAGGCAAAGGAGCTCCATGCTGAGCTGAGACCTTGGCAAGGCTCCATAAAAGCTTGCCAGTTCTGATTTTGGCCCAACTAACGCCGACAAAAGGTGAGAGCTCATTAGAAATAGCCTCCTCAAAGGCTTCCGCATCAAAGTTTGCAGACGGATTTGCTAAATCCATAAAATGAGCCACGAGTGACTCGTAGTCTTCGTCGACTAAAGCCACTAATAACCCCGCTAGACTCTCCCGGATCGATCGACTAAGTCGCACAGTCAAGCCAAAGTCGAGGACTCCAATTTTATTGCCACTTAATGCTAATAAATTACCTGCATGAAGGTCTCCATGATAGAGCCCATCGATAAAGACCATCTTTAAGAACATATTAAGACCACGCTCTACCAAAACCTTTGGATCAAGCTCAGCAGCCTCGAGCAGCCCCTTTTCCGTTATTGAGTAGCCCTCTACGTAAGACAACGTTAGAACTCGGGTGCTGGTTAAATCCCAAAAAACCTCGGGCGCAACCACTTCAGGAACCTCAGAAAAGTTCTGGCTAATTTTGGTAGTGTTTCCAGCCTCTCGAATAAAGTCTAGCTCCCACTCTAAACTTCTAGCAAACTCCTCGACAGTTAATACAAGCCGCAGCGCCTTTAACTCGGGAATATATTTCTCGACTAACCCAGCCAAGACCTCCATGAGATCCAAATCGGTGCGGATTTGCTCAACGATCTTTGGCCGTTGAACTTTTACCACCACCTGCGATCCGTCACTCAAAGTAGCTTTATGAACCTGGCCGATCGATCCGGCAGCTAGCGGGGTTTCACTAATCTCGACAAACTTAGATAGACCCTCATCTCCTAAATCTTCCGCTAAAGTCCTTCTAATTGCCGAATAGGGAATCGTTGCAACATCTTTATGTAGCTTAGAAAACTCGGCAATATAGGACTCTGGTAGCAAATCCTCTCTAGAGGCAAGCATCTGGCCAAACTTAATAAATGTCGGACCTAGTTCTTCAATCGCCTCTCGCATACGCCTCGGCAGTGAAAGGTCGGTCCTACTATTGCCCTGGATAACACTCGGATCTACTTCTGATCGATCAATTTTTTCGACCGTACGGACTTGCTCTGGCGTCAGCCAGTTTTTTATCCCAGAGGACTCCAAAAAAGACCAAAAGCCATGCTTCGCAAGAACGTTGATAATCTGCGCAAAACGCCCAACATTCCTAATACGACGCCCTAAATGTAAGCCTCCGGGTAGACCGTCCATAATCGTTTAAACTTCCTATAAATCCAAATAGTTATCGATACTTTGCACGTTAAGCTTTAGACAAAACTTTAGCGCAGCTTAATAGGCTTTGGTAAAAATTAAAAAACAAACAGAAATGCTAACAATTTAAGATAGCACATTTATCCTCGATCTCTTGCATTTCGAGCTCGGGTTTACTCTTGACGACAATCCCGCTGCCAGCAGCAAAACCGAGTTTGCCACCATTTTCACCAGTCATAGACCTAATCAAAACCGAAGAGTCAAAGACACCGTGTTCTAGATCTAAGTGAAAGCAGTTTCCCATGTAGTAACCCCGGCTGACGGGCTCATATTCATCGATCGCTTTCATCACTTCTAACTTAGGTGCACCAGTGATTGATCCCGCCGGAAGCAAAGCACTCAGAACGCTCCCGAGATTTTCGGAAGCATTCAAGCGCGAGGTGATATGACCCTGGAGGTGGTTCACATAACCAAATCCTTTTACGCTGCCAGAATCTTTGACCTCGACACTGCCGCTAACGCTAACTCGGTTTAAATCGTTCCTCATCAAATCTATAATCATGGTAAGCTCAGCACGATCTTTGCTGCTAGATAATAGCTGATGCATAAGCAAGTTATTCTCTCGCGCATCTGACGAGCTTCGCACCGTCCCTTTGATCGGATATGCATCTGCAAAAACTTGGCCCTCGACCCCTCGAAAGGATATAAATTGCTCAGGACTAAATGACGCAATGACATCTTTTTTTGATTCAACCCAACAAGAGTAAGGCCCACCGAAGTTCCATATTTTGTTCAAAATATCAGACCTCGCAAGATTCTGATGAATCGAGAAATACCGCAATAAGTTGAGCTGATAAAACCTACCTTTGTTAATATCTGTTAATACTTGGCTCACGCGATCGAGGTAAGATTGAT
>JANQHA010000343.1 GCA_028282865.1 Oligoflexales bacterium | reverse complement strand
GAGTTGCGCACTGAGTACGCCGAGCGTCAAGGCGGCTTTGCGCTCGAGTATGTCAAAGGTTTGGGTTTTCAGTTCCAGTCTGTACCCGCTGCGGGACCGATGATGGAGCGACTTTTTGCGTCTAGGCCGAGGCCACTTTCGCGGGCGGCCCTTGAGACTCTTTCTATCATTGCCTACCGTCAACCTTGCACCCGAGCCGCAATCGAGTTCATTCGTGGAGTCGATGCCGGCAGTATTATCAAGAACCTGCTTGAACGAGACCTTATCAAGTGTGTTGGTCGAAAGGAAGATGCAGGAAGGCCCATGATATTCGGCACGACCGACGAATTTTTACAAGTTTTCGGTTTAAAGTCGCTCCAGGACTTACCGACGCTTCAGTCTTTTCAGGCTGATAGTGACACTATGCGTGAGGCTATGAAAGAACTCGAGGAAATTGAAGAGGTGGATGTCGAAGGCTTTATTGGGGACGAAGACGAGGAGCTGCCAAGTGTTTCAGGTGGTTTAGCGGAGTTTGATGAGAGCCAAGATGTCAACGATCCGGAACCTGTTGAGTTCGCTGCGAAAGATGTTGATGATACCGAGCAAATGTGCGATGAATCGGGCGTAGATAACGACGAACAAAAAACTGTAGCTGGTGCTACTACGAATGATGGCCAGCATATAGAAAGTGAAGATGACCAAAAACCCGCCACCATCGACGAGTCTGATTCGGATTCAGAAATGGCTCTCTCAGATGGGGATCGTATCGAGACGCCAAGCCGAGAGTTGGATTGAATCTGGCCGAGTCGCAGTTAACGGCGAAAAAATAACTGAATTTGGGGTTAAAATTGACCCTACTAAGGACAAGGTCGCCATTGATGGTCGTTTGATTCAGGACACGGCTCCTCCGAAGGTCTACTGGCTGCTCCATAAGCCCGATAAAACCATCGTGTCCGAGAAGGCCCAGGATGATAGGCAGACTATTTATCAGCTGCCTAGCCTTGCAAAGGTGGGCTTTCGAGTTTTTTCTGTCGGTCGACTCGATTATCGCAGCGAAGGCTTATTATTAATTTCGACCGACGGCGAGTTGGTTCACCGCTTGACTCACCCTAAATACAAAATACCGCGACATTACTATGTTTTGATCGCGGGAAAACTAACTTCTCAGCAGGAATCTGAAATGCGCAGTGGCATTGCATTGGAGGACGGGCCAGTTAAACGGGTCGAATTAAAGTATGCCCATGGACAAAGCCTTGGAAAAGATAAGGGGAGTTGGTACTTTATTAGTGTCTATGAGGGGCGTAACAGGTTGGTCCGTAGATTGTTTGAGCATTTTGATCACAAAGTGGTGCGTCTTGTGCGTTATGGGTTCGGTGAGCTAAGGCTTCCAGAGGACTTGCCCCCAGGTGAATACCGACAATTGACTGCGGATCAGATTCGATACCTAAAGAGTAAAGTTGGGTTGAAAGGAGAAAACAATGAAGTTAGCGACAAAGAAAAATGGCAATAGAGATGGACAGCTTATTGTTGTCAGCAGAGATTTAACCCGGTATCAAACTTGTGATCAAGTTCCTACGCTACAACGCGCGTTGGACTCTTGGCAGCAAAGCAGTCAGGTTCTTAGTGCGGTCTATCAAAAAATGGAGTCAGAAAGTTCTGGCGACAAACTTGATCATGCTGAATTGATGGCTCCCTTGCCGAGGGCCTATGAATGGATCGATGGCTCTGCTTTTATCAACCATATCGTTTTGGTAAGAAAGGCGCGTAACGCTGAGCCACCGGAAACCTTAAGGACAGAGCCCTTGGTATATCAAGGCGGCTCAGGTGTCCTGCTCGGTCCAAACGATGATATCAAACTGGCCGATGAGAGTTGGGGTTGTGACTTTGAGTCCGAGGTCTGCGTGATAATGGACGATACACCACAAGGTACTAAAGCATCGCAGGCACAGGATTATATTCGTTTGGTGATGATAGCCAATGATGTTTCGCTAAGAAACTTAATCCCAGCCGAGCTGAAGAAAGGTTTTGGTTTTTTCAACTCCAAACCTGCCACGGCTTTTTCTCCTGTATGTGTATCGCTCGATGAGTTGGGTGACTCCTGGAAAGATAATCGTTTGCATTTGCCACTTGTTACCAAACTTAACAATGAAAAATTTGGTAACCCCGACGCTGGCTCGGAAATGCATTTTTCTTTCGCTGATTTAATTGAACATATTTGCAAAACACGTTCGCTCACCGCAGGAACCATCATTGGTAGCGGAACTATTTCTAATGAAGATCGTAGCCGAGGAAGCTCGTGTCTGATGGAAAAAAGAATGATCGAAAAGATCGATACTGGTGAGATGAAAACTCCGTTTCTTCACCATGGTGATAGCGTCGAGATCGAAATGTTTGATAACGCAGGTAAAAGCATTTTTGGGGCTATTAAACAACAAGTGACGCCAATGAACGCCGATCGTGTTTGATGTTTCTTCGGTATTCTATCTTCGGTGGACTTTGTATACCGTCGCTTGATCGGTTGGCATAAGAATCATTTCATCAATGTTTAAATGCTGGGGTCTTTGGTAAGCAAACTGAACGCACTCGGCGATATCTTTGGCAGTGAGTGGAGTCATTCCTGCGTAGGTTTGGTCAGCTTTGCTTTGATTACCTCTAAACCTTACGACACTAAACTCTGTTTCGACCATACCGGGGTCAATGGTTGTGACGCGAATTCCGGTGCCATTAAGTTCTAGTTTTAAGGTTTTGGCTAAGGCTTTAACAGCATGTTTAGTAGCGCAGTAAACACTGCCACCCTCGTAGACTTGGTGTGCTGCGATGGAGCTTAGAAAAAATAAGTGGCCAGATTTGGACTCAATCATTGCTGGTAGTAGCCCTCGCGTTACTCTTAAAACTCCTGTGATGTTGGTGTCTATCACGGTTTGCCACTCGCTGAGGTCACCTTTGCTTAAGTGGTCGGTACCGATAGCTAACCCGGCGTTGTTGATTAGTGCGTCAATGTTTCCTTGGGTTAACTGCAAAACTTCTTCACAAAAGTTATTGCTAGATTGGTCTTGGGATACGTCCAGTGATATACAATCGACCGAGTGGGCACCTAATTCTAGGAGTTTGGCTTTTTGCTGCTCAAGAGTTTGGGTTCTTCGCGCACCCAAAATCAGCCTACTGTTTTGTCGGCTAAATGCTTCAGCACACGCCGCACCTATACCTGCCGATGCACCAGTGATAACAATGAAAGGGTTCTTGTTAGCCATTAAATCTAGTCTTTTCGTAAAACAGCTACGGCCCGTTCGTTACCTTCGCCGGTTGACTCTGATAGAAATCCTTGTGATACGACGTGTTGGTGTTGTAGTCGTCGATAAAAGCTATTTCTTGGTTTTAATACGTATTGCTCTTCGGATGGGTTTGAGTTCAAGTGTGCCATGGCTTCGTTGCAGTCATTGATTGCTGCAGCTTCCAGTTCTGTATCTACTTTCTTATTATGACGATTTTTGTTCTTATAATCATTGCGTCCGCCGCGCTTTTGAGAGTCTCTTCGACCATTGGTAAAGCCGTTATTTTTATCGCGATTATTGTTACGTTGGCGGGGTCTGTTGTCACCTTTAGCAGAGGAGCTTGATCCATTAGGCTTTCGGCTGTTTGAGTTCGGTTGCGAGGGCTTATTCCTGTTTAGAGGGGGTGCAAACCTACCAACTGGAGGACGAGAGCCAATTTCTTCTCGGTGATTTTTATTTTCACCGAACATCCACTCTAAGTATTTTGATATTAAATGCTGCTTACGAGAGAAAAAGCGCTCCACTAAGCTTGTTAGTAGCGCCCAGTCTTTAGTTGGTGCATTTGGTTGAAAGGTTTCTAGCTTAGAGCTGGTTTTTTCTTCGTACACATAAACGACGTCTGCCGTCATGGATACAAGAGCCGGGGCTACCATCGGAAGTTTCTGAAAATCCCAGGCTTCTCCGGTGGCTAGGTCTGGGAAGTTAGCCGCATACCAGCTCATCAAGTCTGCGAGTAGGTCTTCGAGTTTTTGTGAATTAATCTCTTCCGCTAGATCTTCGCCGGTGAAGTCCTGCAGAGTGGGCCACTGAATTGCTTTAGATTGGTTTTTCTTCTCTAAAGCTTTGCTTGTTTGTTCTGCCTCGTAGCAGGCATATAAAAAGTAATCAATGGGTACATCTTGACCTGTTTTTTGATAACGGTCGACTTGAGGGTTCGAACTGAACGCATTAGACATCGGCAAATTCCAATCGGTTAATTGATTTTTAAGTAAATAATTTTATATATAAAAAGTTTACTAGGAAAACGATTGCGCTTATGCGCCCTCTGTATAACCTAGATAACCACCTTTTAACGAATAAAGTTGCTTTTCAGTCCACTGTTCTGCCTGCTCACAAGCCGTGATGCTTCTTCGGCCACTTCGGCAATAAAACACGATCTCTTTATCAGACGGGCATTGATTTTTATAGGCATCAAATTCAGAAAGTGGCCAATGAACCATTCCTGGTATAACGCCAGCTTCGAGCTCTTCTTGCTCGCGCACGTCCACAATAACAGCACCATCTTTGGTTAGTTTATCTAACTCGGCTAATTCGATTTCTTTATACATGAGGTAAATCCTCTCACATTTTAGCGCAATCGGCGAGCTAAGTTTAAGACTCGAGCTGCCGCCATGGATAGCCTCTCGGCTACTCCCCACTCATTAGGA
>JANQHA010000316.1 GCA_028282865.1 Oligoflexales bacterium | reverse complement strand
TGGCTATGACCGTAGGTGTAGCCATTAGTCACACCAAGCGTTACGTCGAGGTAAAAAGGAAGCGGTAAAATGATCGAATATTCTAGGCCTGAGTCCAAAGCTCCTTCACTATCAAAAAAATGCTCGTGAACGTAAGGTGCACTAACAAATGGCCAGTCATGTCTGTGAATCTGATTTAAACGCCCAATACCCAGGAAGAATTGACCTAGGCGAAACCTTGACCGAGGAATAAGTCGACTTGAACTTATAACAGCTTCGTGCAATTCAAATAGAATTTGGCCTCCTTCAGGGTGCGCAGCCATAGACAAAAGCCCATCAAATAGATGATCTATAGGACCATACAACATCAACTCCGACTCTCTTGGAAGGAGTTGATCCGATGCGCTACTGTCAGATTTGAAGCCAGCTTCTGCTACCAGATCAACGGCAACGGAAGTTTGAAGTCCTGACCCATCGTCTGCGAAAGATGCCGGTGTCATGAGGCACAAACAAAGCAAAGCTCCGTAATAAAAACACCTTTTATGTGGTACTAGCTCAGTCATTAATGATCATCTTCTTGAGGGCCAAGGACAATGATATCTGTGACAGTAGCGTTTTTTAGTGTCAGCATCCCAATGGTACCGTGGCCTCGTCCAGGTACTTGAAAATCCCCATCTTCAGTTTCAGCAGAATTGTAGATCTCGTTGGCTTCATCAACCTTATCGGAAAGTGATTGATTCCACATAATCATATGTGTCGGGTCTTCATTATTATGAATGTCAACTCGAAGAGATACCGGTCCAGACCAATCAATTCCCGAAAGCTTAGAAGTGATATCTTTAGACTGCCCGCTTGCGGATACAGTTGTGGCCGTTTTCGTCCATTTGACATTGACCCCATTTTCAAGGTCTGAAGATGCAAATGTTACCAGGGTAACCTCTGAATCATCTTGCAGAAGTTGGAACGTCAATCCTATATGAGCTCCTGCTTGGCTTTCTTCAGCCAGTGGCGAAACTAGTTTGACGCTACCCGTTCCTTCAACAGAATCTGAGGACTCTTTGAGGTCTGTTTCAGAAACTATGGCGATTTCGATGTTACGAAATGTCGTGGTCGTCGTACCGTCTGATCCACCTCCATTATCGCTACATCCAGAAATAATTGATGATAGCCACAGTACAAAACAAGCACTATTTAAACGAAAATTTAGCTTCATAATTTGCTCCTTCTTAAATTCCTAAGGTAGCGGCAATCCGCCACCCTCATTGTCATTATCATTACAATCGTTAGGCGACTCGCATGATGGGTCTTTCAAGCGATTCCAATCGATCGTAGCAGATCCACGCCCGTGACATGCAATATGCTTGCTCCCGTCTGAGCTAGAATGAAAGTGGCACCAAAAATAGACTTTTGCGGGCTCGTTGTTGCATTGGTTGATATAGTCTACTCGTACCCATAAGTCGTATTTTGGAGGCCTCCAACTAGTAACATTCAATATGTTATCAAGCCCACGTTTAATTTGGGGATGCTTAGAACAGGCCTGCGGGTCTTTAAGTCCTCTCGGGAATTTCTTTGTCGCTCTTTCTGTAGCGTCAAATAGGTTTTGAAGCGTGTATTCAGTATCACCACCTGGTTCTTCTGAATGGGCTCCTTTCTTTTTACTTTTATTCTGCGAAGATTCTTTGCTCGACTGACCTTGAGCATTATATTCTTGCGGATCGTCTGTATCTTTTTTGTCTTCATACTCAAAAAAGGGGAGTTTTCCCCCACAAGAAGTCACTAATAGGGAGGCCGTTGTGATAAGATAGAAAATATGGCGTGAAATAAACATCTCTCCTCCCCGTTAGTCTTTGGAAATTTCTTGGTTTAAGTTAATGACAGTCAAGACTCTCTTCTTCGTGCCCGTCTTCGTTTTTGTGTTTATGTAAATGGCAGAAGTATGAGGTATAGCTTCTGCCGTTTTCAAAATAAACCCGGACATTAGCACCACCTTCTTTGCCATGTGCTACCGAGAAACCATAAATGGTCTCATTTGACGAGTCTTCATCTTCAGCAAAGTGAGTCGTGGCCCACTGAACTGACTCATGCAGCTGTGCTAATGTCAAAGGTTTATCTGCGGCAATTGCGCTACCAGAAAACATAGTTAATGCAAAAATTACTCTCAAAACTGTACTCATCTGAAGTCCTCCATTACTTGTTGGATTCTGTTAGTTAATGACTTGAAAGCAATCTGGCATAAACGCAATTTTTTTGCAATTTAAAATGCAATAATGTTGCATCTTTTTTGGGTTTCCTCTAGAAATACGGTTAGGCTACACTTTGCCTTTCATACTAATTTAATTTTTTAGGTGTGGGGATATGTTGCAGGTTTCAGAGCGCGAAATTGACGAACTTCTTAAAAATGCTCAGCTTAGAGCTACTCGTCACCGTCACGAAGTGTTGAAAATCATACTTGAAAACCCGAATACACCCATGTCAATTGACGAGCTTGTCGAGCACTTGCCAGAAGGATTCGATCGCGTCACCGCTTATCGAATCGTTAATAGCTTCGCCGAGAAAGGGCTACTAGAAAAAATTAATCACCTTTCTAATACATTAAAAGTGATCCTTTCTCCTAGTCTAAGAAAAAAACATATGCATTTAGTGACATGCCGTCTGTGCGGCTCTACTTACACTGCGAACATTTGTGTTCAACCAGGCTGGCGGGAAAAACTTGCTCGTTTAGGTTTTTCAAACGTATCGCACAACCTATCGTTCACTGGTGTATGCGGAAATCATTAGTTTTTTAGGTGCGTTAATTATGGGGGTGGTGTGCTTGATCGATTAGGTATGATTGGAAGCTCTCTTTGTGCACTGCATTGTCTGGCGTGTGCGTTTTTACCTGGTTTATTGGGAATTTTGGGTTTGGGTGCTCTTCTTGGTAGTGGAGCCGAGTGGGGCTTTACGGCTTTCACGATCTTGATTGCGTCCCTTGCTCTTTGGGTGGGGTTTCGACGGCACCGTTCGCTAAAGGTCGCTACGCTGTTTCTAGTTGGAATAGCTGGACTTTTGCTGTCACGAGCAATAGAAGAAAGCTCTGAACACCCGTTGGCTGCAAGCCACGAAGTGCAGGTTGTGGAGTCAGGCTCACCTAAAGTTGTGGTCGATCATCACGACCATGAAGGTGGTTGGGATTTGCATTTTTGGGGTTCTATTATTGGTATTATGTCAGGTTTTCCAATTATTATGGGCCATTTTTTGAGCATCAAGAAGTCACGGTGCTGTGAAGATAATTGTGTTGCAACTGGAGAAACCGGAGATTCTTTCGGTTAAAAACCCTTCCTCGTACGAAGTAATCTCTATATAGACTACTCACTCCTTACCACTAACTTACTAAATTTATAAAAATAAATTAGAAAGCTTGCGACGAAATAATTGAGCTTGAATCTCTTAGAATTCCAATATAAGTTGCCGTCACGAGAATATATTGGAGACATTAATGTCGAGAGGCCTGAAACACTTTGTGGCAGTTTCGCTAATATGTGCTATCTCTTCTACTAATTTAGTTGCTGCACCCAAAGCGTCGCGATTCAGTAAAAAGTCACTCATATCTAAGTGTGGCGCAGCCTTTCTCACCTCTTCTTTATTGGTTTCTGGATACTCATATTATAACGAATCTACCAAACCCGATTCGATGTCCATTAGCGGAAACTCGATGTATCCAACATTTACCCATGGTGGATCTATCGACTCTAGTAGACTACTTGATGTTAGATCACAACTACCTAATGCCAGAACAATTTTTAAGGGAGACGTTGTTGTATTAAAAAAATGGCCTGGCTTTTATGACAAAATAACGCATGTACTTTCGGGGGGTGGATCGAAGTATGCGATAAAAAGAGTTGTGGCGTTTCCGGGAGACCGGGTTCGTGTCTCAGGCCTTGATGTGTGGGTAAATGATGTGCTTGTAGAACGAAACGAAGCCAAAGGAGCATCAATTGAGTATCTCACTAGTTCTTATGACGATAACACTAAGGGAAAGATTAGTGAGTTAATAGAAGCCTTGAAGAGGGTTGACTCAGAGTTGATTGTTCCTAAAAATAAGGTTTTTGTTTTAGGTGATAACAGAATGATGTCTGTCGATAGTCGACTTGAAGGGCCAGTGTTTCTTTCGGCCATTCGATACAAGGTCTTGTCCGAAGAGTATGTACCTTACTCAGGATACATTTTAAAAGAAAATCAGTAATCTTCCCCACGATTATATTATCTTATAGATTTATTCTTGGTTACGTCGAGGACCAGGATGAGCCAAATATTAGTAACTCGGTTTTCTTGGATTAAACCTTATCTGTCTGAGTGAAAATAGAAATGCCCTCTTGCTGTATTCTCTTTAAGAGCTCAGGCTTTAAGTTATCAGTTACCTTGATGAGATTAACGCCACATAATGTGGGCAGTTGTTCTTCGACATCTAAGAAAAATCTTAAATTATCTGAACCCTCTTTTTCAAAAATAGCGAAATCATAATCCGACCGTTCTCTTGCGTCACCTCTTGCGCGAGAGCCAAAAAGCTTAATTTCTGTTATTCCAGGAAACTTTGCAGCCTGCTTTTTAATGAAGTCGATGACGTTGGGATCAGCTTGCATGGTCTTTTTCAAGCTCATTAAATAAGTTTATATAAGTTGATTTGATTCTGTTGATAACTTCATTTGCCAGGTTGATATCGTAAGTATGCGTCGTCAGATTACGATCCTTTAGCATCTCAAGCCATTTTTTTTCCTCTTGGATGAGCCCCGACTGAAATGCAAGTTCAAATGCTTTGCGCGGACTAGTAGGAGACTGGTGGCCTTGTTGCTCGAGGCAAGTTTGTAAAAATTTCCAACTGGATTCGTAAGTAAATTCGAAGCATTGAATCACCCCCGCTCTGTCACGATTTGAGTTGATGGGTTCGTCTATTGCTTCACGAAGAGAGGTAAGTGCGAGTTGAAAAACTTGCTTCTTGTCCCTTTTTTTAATCAAGAAATCTCCTCATAAAGTTGTTGCTAAGGGCAGGACTTGCCCTAAGTGCAGCGTGACCAAGTCCAGATTAGTTTCATTGTTGAAGAGAGAGTAAGAATGGTGCTCAGGACTGGACTTGAACCAGCACGGGGTTGCCCCCACTAGCCCCTCAAGCTAGCGTGTCTACCAATTCCACCACCTGAGCATAAAATCATTCGTCACTCCTACGACTACTATTTATCTTGTTTCGGCTCCTCCGCTGCTGGCTCAGCAGCTTTTGGATCGACCTGTTCGGTTGTAGAAGCTTTTTGCAATTTTTCTTTTAAGCCAACCTTGCCTGAGTTTCCTTGAATCACCGAAAGGCTAACGCTGGTTATCATGAAAACGATGGCGACGCCGTAAGTCATTTTGCTAAGCAGTGTTTGTGCACCAGTTGCACCTAGGACCCCAGATGAATTGCCACCACCAAATGCTGCACCTACCCCTCCAGAATTACCTCCTTGGACAAGTACAACTAAAATCATAAATAGCGCTACTAGTACATGTATCACTGTGACCACTGTCTCTAACATTAGAACATCCTTGAGTGGTGGCGCCTCCCGGAATTGAACCGGGGACACGAGGATTTTCAGTCCTCTGCTCTACCGACTGAGCTAAAGCGCCGTAGTTATCGTACGAACCCGACTACAAATTTCGGGGAGCTATTTTTGTAGACGCCGCCTAATGGTAAGTCAAGCGTTTCATTATGGAAATGTTGGGTGGATGTTGCTAGCTTATGGTAGAGGGTGTATTGGTATAATGGCAAAAAATCTAAGGATTTAAGATGTTTAATGTAGATTTTGGCAAGTCTAAGCCTTTAATTATCGCAGGCCCATGCGCAGCTGAATCCCTAGACTTGATGAAAAAAGTAGCAGAGGAGCTTGTCAAACTGAGCTCGTCTCTAAGCTTTAATTTTATGTTTAAGGCCAGTTTTGATAAGGCTAATCGCACCTCAGTCGAAAGTTACCGTGGCCCCGGAATCGATGAGGGCCTCAAGTACCTCGAAACGATTAAAGCGGAATTCGGTTGTCCAGTCACAACGGACGTTCACGAGACCTCTCAAGTTGCTGCTGTTGCTGAGGTTTGTGATGTCATTCAAATTCCAGCTTTTTTATGTAGGCAGACCGACTTAGTGCTGGCAGCAGCGAGCAGTGGACGAGCTGTGTCAGTTAAAAAAGGCCAGTTCTTGGACCCAAAAGCCTGCAAGCATATCGTAGAGAAGGTCCGATATGTGGAAAATCAAACCGGAAAAAAAGTGCCATTAGCGCTAATGGAGCGAGGTTCCTCGTTTGGTTATGGCAACCTTGTGGTGGACATGCGGGGCCTCAAAACTATGTCCGAATTTGGGGTGCCAGTCCTATTTGACATGACCCATAGCACGCAGCAGCCGAGCCAGGGCGAGGTTACGGGAGGACTGCGCTCTTATGCTCCGTTATTGGCACGGGCGGCGTTGGCAACAGGTTATGTTTCAGGTTTGTTTATGGAGGTTCACCCGAGTCCAAAAGATGCTTTAAGTGATGCGGCTACTCAGCTTAGTATTGCTCAAGCTGGCATTCTCTTGAAAGAGTTGGTGCCGCTGTTCGATCAATTCCGCTCCGCCGCGGAGTTTGATGAGAGTTGGGAGAAATGATGCTACCCAGCTAAAGCTGCCTGGTCAAATATTGGCAGATAAAGTGCTATAACAACGAAGCCAAGCAATAAGCCGACGCCAATAATTAGAATTGGTTGAAACATGTCCGTCATATTTTTTACCGCGACATCGACTTCTTCTTCATATATCTCACTGACTTTTGTCAAAGTTTCATCAAGTGCACCAGTTTGTTCACCTACAGCAATCATGGAGACAACCATGGCAGGAAATACATCATTTTCTGACAATGGATCCGAAAGTGATGAACCTCTAGATACCCTAGCGATAACGTCTTTGATAATATTTTCGATTACCTTGTTGCCAGAGGTTTCTGCGCATATTGCCAATGCATCTAAGATTGATACACCTGATGACATCATGGTTGACAAGGTAGACGAGAATCGACCGACAGCAATTTTTTGCACCAAAGACCTGGTCAGTGGCAGGACAAGCAGAAATTGATCTATTTGAAGTTTTCCTTGTTCAGTTTTACGGTAGTAGCTAAAGAAGAATGCCAGTCCGATAACACCTAGTAGCGCGTGAAGCATATGCTTACTAAGAAAATCAGATGTGTCGATAACAACCTGAGTGATATAGGGTATTTCTTGCTGTGCAGTCGAGTATTGTTCTGCAAACACTGGGACCAAGAACACCATGATTGCATAGGTAATTAGTAGTGAAACCGATAGTATCATTGACGGATAAATACTAGCTGATTTGATCTGGGCTCGTAGTCTGGCCGCCTTCTCTAAAAATTTCGTGAGTTCCAGCATAACCTGATCTAGGTTACCAGATACTTCACCAGATTTAATCATAGATACATACAGCTCGTCGAATACTTGCGGAAATGTAGACATCGCTCGGCTTAGGGTTGCGCCGTTTTCAACCATAGTTTTAATTTTTTCAATCATGCGGCTAAATCTCGGTGACTTTTGTTGCTGACTTAGTATGTTTAATGTCTGTATGAGTGGTACACCTCGTTCTGTCATCAGAGCAAACTGCTTGGTAAATATTGCAAGGTCTCGTATGCCAGGTAACCCGCTTCCTAAATGGATTTGTTGATTTCCTTTTTGGTCGTAGGTAATTGTTACAAAACGGTCAAGCGCTGTTTCTTTATCTTCACGCAGAAAAATTGGCCTTAATTTTAAAGCCCGTAGCTGGTTGTTGGCATCGCGCTTAGTTTTAGCTGTGAGGTAACCGACTGAGACATTGCCTCGGCGATTTTTTGCTTTGTATTGCCATTCAGCCAAGACTCACTCCTATGCTGGCTTCTTATTTGTATCGCTGGCTTTGTGGCCACCGCGGGTTAGCATCTGTGCAAGCTCTTCGATATTATTTGATTTTTCAAAAGCTAACTGCTTAGAGATAGTATTGTTATTAACTAGTGTGAAAAGCGATTGATTTAAAGTTTGCATTCCAGATTTATTCTGACCTTGTTGGATATAAGAATATATTTGGTTGAATTTTCCCTCAGATATCAGTGATCTTATAGCTGAGTTGGGAATCATAATTTCTAACGCCAGACACCTACCTTGGTCTAATCTAGGAATCAACGTTTGTGAAATGACTGCTTGAAGGCTCATTGATAACTGTGCGCGAATTTGATCCTGCTGGTGAGGTGGAAATGCATCTATAATCCGGTTTAATGTCTGTACACAGCTATTGGTATGGAGCGTTGCAAACACTAAGTGTCCAGTTTCAGCAGTGGTGACGGCAGCAGAAATAGTTTCTAGGTCTCTCATCTCTCCGACGAGAACGATGTCGGGATCTTGTCGTAAAATGCTTTTAAGTGCCTTAGCGAAGCTGTCGGTATCACCTCCTAGCTCACGTTGATTTACGACACAATTCTTATGAGGGTGGAGGAACTCTATCGGGTCTTCTACTGTAACTATGTGCTCGAAGCGATTTTGGTTGATATGATCTATCATAGACGCAAGCGTGGTAGACTTACCTGAGCCAGTCGGCCCAGTTACTAAAATTAATCCTCGGGGAATGGAGCATAGGCTTTTAAATATTGACGGTAACTTCAAGTCGTCCAAAGACTTAATTTCTGAGGGGATAATCCTGAAGCTGCCAGAAACCTGGCCCTTTTGAAGAAATATATTTGCACGAAATCTTGCTAGGTCTGGAACCGAAAAAGCCAGGTCTATTTCTTTGTTTTGTTCGAACTGTGTCTTTTGATGTTCACTTAATGAGCTATAGCATAGAGATTTTGCTTGGTCTCCTGTTAAGGGCTCTACTTGAAGGGGCACTAGTGACCCACTGATCCTAATCCGAGGTGGTGACTGCACACTGATATGAAGGTCACTCGCATTTTGATCTACCATGGTTTTTAGTAATTGAGTTAAGTTGTATTCCATTACGCAGCACCTTGTTTGTTATTTTGAGTTTCTGAGTTTGTGTTTTTAACTACCTCTTGAGAAGAGATAATTCCTTGCGCCATTTTATTTAGCGCAGCTTGTCTCAATGTTTTCATGCCGTATTGTCCAGCAATCTGTCTAAGCTCTATCGCTGATGCACCTTTTAGAATAGCCTCGCGGATCGGATCATTGATGAGCATTACTTCATGAAGTGCAACCCTGCCTTTAAAGCCAGAGTGATTGCACTTATCACATCCTTGACCTTTATAAGCTTTAATTTTTTTTGAGTAGCTGGGATGAACTCCAAGCTCTATCAAAGCTTCTGGTCCAACGAGCTCGTCAACAATACGACAACTTTCGCAGATTCTGCGTGCCAGCCGTTGAGCTACGACACAGGTTAGGGACGATGCGATATTGAAAGCTTCGACTCCCATATTCTTTATTCTGATAATGGTTTCCGCTGCGGAGTTGGTATGAAGGGTTGAAAGGACTAAGTGACCAGTGAGTGCAGCCTTAACGGCTATGTTCGCCGTTTCTAAGTCACGAATTTCACCAACCATGATTATATCTGGGTCTTGACGAAGGAATGACTTTAATGCTTCTGCAAAATCTAGCCCGATGTCTGGCCGAACTTGAACCTGGTTAATACCTTCTAGGTTGTACTCTACTGGATCTTCGGCCGTCATGATGTTATCGGTAGCTTTATTTAGTTCTGATAGCGCTGAGTATAAGGTCGTTGTCTTACCAGATCCTGTGGGTCCTGTTACTAATACCATACCGTTTGGCGTATGAATGGCTTTCATAAACCTCTCGAGATCGTCTTGCTCAAAGCCCAAAGATGTCATATCGACCTGTAGCGCCGAGTTATCGAGTAGCCTCAGTACTATTTTTTCTCCAAACATGGTAGGAAGGGTATTAACACGAAAGTCGATAGGTCTATTATCGATGGTAACTCGAATACCCCCATCTTGTGGCAGTCTTTTTTCCGCAATATCAAGTCCGGCTAGAATTTTGATACGTGAGGTTAGTGCATCTTTGATTTCTACCGGAGGGCTAGCAGCCTCCTCAAGTGCTCCGTCCATGCGAAGACGGATTCTAAGCGTTTTTTCGTAGGGCTCTATATGTATATCAGACGCGCCTTTGCTAACGCATTGCGACAAGATATCGTTGACGAGTTTGATGATTGGTCCATCTTGGTTAGCACCTTTTTTTCCTATATCGACCCTAAGGATTGACGAGCCTTTTGGTGAGGCCATCGTTTGGTCAAATTCTTTCTTCTTAAACTCCTTGAGTGTGCTTTTTTGTGCGGCGTAATATTTATCCAGAGCTTCTGAAACTCGTAGCTCGCTTGCAAGCACCGGTTTTATTGAATACCCAGTATTAAATCTGATTGAATATGCTGCTTGGTTATTTGATGGGTTGCCTAATGCGACTATAATATTGTTACCGGCTCGATCTATTGGGATCAGTCGAGATTTTACCGCGACTTCTCTCGGCACTAGTTGGATGATGCTTGGGTGGATATCCATACCCTCAAGCCGAGCTATTTGTACCCCGTAGAACTTTGAAAAAACATCGAGTAATGTTTCCTCTGGAAGCCCGTTTAATAGCTCAATCGCGTGCATGAGAGTGATCTTCTCGGCCTTACTTTTTTTCTTAGCACCTTCTAAGACCTTAGGCTGCAGCCCTGCATCGATCAGTAGTTTGTCAATATTTTGAGACATCTAGAGCTAACTTTCCAGTTTAAG
>JANQHA010000300.1 GCA_028282865.1 Oligoflexales bacterium | reverse complement strand
ACTTAATGTTTAGTGACGTTAGTACTGACTTAACTCCTAATTCAAGTCTGGAGTTAGACATTGCTAGAATGAATATGGTCTCTTTAGCTAAAGCATCATGAGTAAGGGGCGAGGGTGTGGCTTCAGAAGTTTTTATCGGTATCTTAAAAGAAAAGGTGGACCCCGATCCTTGGGTGCTTGAACACTTGATTTTACCACCAAAAATGTTGACTATCTTTTTACATATAGATAGGCCTAGTCCTGTTCCACCATAACGCCTTGTGGTGGATGAGTCTGCCTGAGCAAAGCGATCAAAAATCATCTTAATTTGTGGTTTACTAAGACCGACACCAGTATCTTCTACCGAAATCTCCAGGTGGTTATTGTCGGTAAAATTAACCTTAACAATGACATGACCTACTTCCGTAAACTTAATGGCATTTGAAATCAGATTGTCCATGATTTGCCGGATTCTAACACTATCCGACGTGATTATATCTGCCTGCTTGTATGGATATTCTAAAAAGAAATCTAGGCCTTTTGAACGTGCATTCACAATATGAGCATCATACACATTTTGGAGTAATGTTCTGAGGTTAATTTCTCGTTCTTCGAAAACTATGTCTCCGGAATCTAATTTGCTGATATCAAGGATATCGTTGATGATATGTAGCAGCGAGTTACCACAACTTTTAATGATTTTTATATACTCTTTGAGTTGATCTGATTTTTCATGTTGCTCCATAAGTGTCGTAACACCGATAATACCGTTCATAGGTGTTCGGATTTCATGACTCATGTTAGCTAAAAATGCGCTTTTTATATTGGCTGCTTGCTCAACTTGGATCATTGCTTTCTTTAAACTTTTTTCAAAAGATCTTCTTTTTTCAATCTCAAAGGCTAGGCGTTCATTATTTTTCTTTAAAGCACTGGTACGCTCGTCGACTAGATCTTCTAGTCTGTCGCGGTAGTCTTTTAGCTCTTGCTCGGCGCGAAATCTTTGAAGCTCAGCCGAAGCTCTAGCGCTCACAATTTTCAAAATACTTGCATAAAGTTTTTTGTCAGAAAAACTACTTTCGGTAAGGATAGTTAACTCACCTCTAATCATCCTATCAGAGTCAAATAGGAATACGCTAAGCCCATCATTTGCTGATAATTTAGATATTAAAGATTCGGCATAATACGAATTCGGCTCCTGGAGTTTTTTTAACTTTCCCCCCTTTATTTCTTCAAGAAAGCCTTTCCTAGTATAAGAAAAGTTTTCAATAGAGCTTTTCTTAGAGGATATAGCTAATGGCGTAAAATCGTTTGTGCCATCATATTTAGAGATAACGGCATAGTCTATATGAGGATAACCAGTTAAGAAGTTGGCAAGTTGACAGAAGAACGTCTCACCGGTAGAGGCAGAAAGTCCCACAGCAGTTTTCTTGATAGCATCTTCAAGGATTCGGTCAGACGTAATGTCAACGATTGAGCATAGCACCCTGATCTTTTCAGTATTAGATTCCTGAGTTTGGATTATGTCAAAGCGCCCCCAGAAGCTTGATCCTTTCGGGCGCATGCATTTTATGTCAATTGATTTACGTTGATTTGAAAGCTTAGCGGCGTCAAAAGCTTTGGAGAAATTTGCTACATATTCTCCGGAAATAAGACCGAATAACCCAATCCCTTTTAGCCGATGTCGGTCTATGCCCCAATATTCTGAAGCGACATCGTTAGCATCCTCGATTTGTCCGTTTTCATTTAGAACTATGTAACCGATAGGCGCTTCAGAAAAGAAATCACCTAATAGGCGAGATGAAGATTCTACTTTTTTTTTCTCTTCGAGTAATAAACTGAAAGTGTTTTGAAGATCTCGGTGATATGAATCTAGTTCACTTAAAGTATGGTAGAGCTTTAAGTATTGATCCTCATGGGTTGGTTTGTTGAACCAATCGAGTGCATACTTTGACTCCGATATAAGCGACTTCCATTCTTGTCGGTATGTGTCGATATCTTCCAAACTTTCGCTTTTACCTCATGTTTATCTCAATTTTCTATATGGCCAATTGACACAAAGTGTTTAAAAGATCCTTTTTGGTCAAATTTCGCTTTGATATGCCATATAATATTCATAGTATCGCCATCGAATGCTAATTGGCGAATTTTAAATGTATCCTCTACAATTTTATGCTTTCTCCACTCCTTTATAAGCCTCGTCATCTCTCCACGATCATCTTCGTGAATAAATTCGGTAAAGCCTTTCCCACTTGGGATGCTTGCTTTGTCATCGCTGCCAAAGTGGAGTTTAAAGCTTTCGTTTGCATAGAGTAATCTTCCTCGGCCATCAAAGCGAACTACTAAGTCAGAGGTTTCTTCAGTTACCAGTGTCAAGTCATCGTGCATGTCGTGTAAATCTTTTTGAATCTTTTTCATAGAGGTGATGTCAATGAAAACTAAAACGGTTCCTTTGATTTGTAGATCATCTGTCCTATAGGGCGCTATCCTCATAAGGTATGTTACGCCACTATTGGAGACAATTTCCCGTTGATACATCCTCATCGTTTTGAGAACGCTTTTTATCTTCTTAGTGAAATCAATCTTTAGAGTAGAAGAAAAATGCTCAACAGGCCTGCCGATATCATCGGGTAGAAAATTAAAGATTTTTTGTGATGGGGCGTTAAACTTACGGATTCTTAAGTTTTTATCTACGAACATAGTTCCGATTTCAGAGACTTCGTAAATATTATGTACGTCGCTACTCATCTCAGAAAGTTCGGTAATCCTCATCTGGCATTCAGCGTTTACGGTATAAAGTTCTTCATTTACTGCCTGGAGCTCTTCATTTGTACTCTGAAGCTCTTCGCTTCCAGATTGCAGCTCTTCGTTGGTAGCCCTCATCTCTTCGTTAGAAGCTTCTAGTTGGCCAATCACTGAGATCATTTCACTTTTAGAGTCTTCTAGTTGAGCCTTTGTTTTCCTAAGCTCTTTTTCTAAGCTCCTGATCTTAGCTTCATGCTTAGTCGGTATCTTGCCTTGTAGATTATCAGAAGTTACCAGGTTTTCTTGCAGTCGAAACTTAACTAAATATAATTTTTTTCCTTTGTTTTCAGTCTGTAGATCGACAACTCTAACCGCTAACAGTTGGTCTCGATCAGGTGCTCTTGAAACATGTATAGTGCTAAAGTTTTCTCTTACACTGTCTGATAAGCTACTTTTAAGGGATGAGACGACCTCAAACACATCTGGAGGTAGTGTGTCGTTAAGAAAGTGCGAGGCCATTCCGGATATAGGCACTAGGTACTCTTTGACGGGGCCAAAGAAGTACTCAATTGCAAGGTCTTCGTTAAAAATAAGCGAGGCCGGTAGGTGTTCGTGAACCAGCTTACGGTACAGTTTGTTTAGATAAGCCTCTTGCTCTTCCTTTTTTTTCGATATATTTGATTCTATATTATGCTTTCGGTTAGTTGCGCTGAGGCTGTCTTTGGTCTTCTCGATGTTTGAGGTGAACGAACTACCTGGTGAAATGCATTGGAAGAGTTTGGCCTCTTCGTGCATCTCTTTGAAGGCATGGTTATTGCTTGGTATAGATTCGCTTGGACCTAGAGCTAAGTAGCCTTTGTCTTTAAGGGAAAACCTAAAAGACTTGAGGATTTTTTCTTTTACTTCTGGCTTAAAATAAATGAATAGGTTCCTGCATGTAATAAAGTCAATTGCTGGAAAAGGCGCGTCGTCAATAATATTGTGATTGGCGAAAACGACCCGTTCTCGAATGCTGGTCTTTACATACGCCTGTCCATCTTTAATTCTGAAGTAATTCTTTTGCCACGATACCGGTAGGCTTGCGATTTTTTCTTTGGGATAGAACGCTCGGCTGGCAAACTTAAGCGACTTTTGGTCAATGTCGGTAGCAAATGTCTTGAAATCAAGCGGACTTTTAATTTGCTTTAGATAGTCACTAAGCATAAAACTGATGGTATAAGCCTCTTCACCGGTTGAGCAGCCAACCACCCATACTCTAATCGTATCTTTAGACTCTAGCTTGGCTAGCTCCGGAAAAACTTGATTCTTAATTTGCTCCAGTGACTCCGGGTGACGGTTAAATTCTGTTACTCCAAGTAGTAGGTCGTCATGCAGGGCATCGAGCTCCTTAAGACTCTTAGAAAGGTGCTCGCAATACTCGTCGAGTCCAGTGCATCCAACTATTTTAGCCCTGCGTGCTATGCGGCGATTAACAAGATCCTCTAAGTACCCGCTAAAATCGACACCGTGTCGGTTCCGCAAGTAGAAAAAAACTTTATCAAGCACGGAGTTCTTATTTGGGGGTATCATCAACTGTTGCTTGAGTGGTGAGCTGACTCCCGAAGTGTAATCAGTAATGTGTCCAGCAATATCTTTTAAGTCTAAAACGGAGTTAGGGGCTTTAGATGCAATCGCACTTTTAGGCATACCAGAAAATTTTGCTGACTCCGGCGCTTGAGCGATAACATAGCCAGAGTTTTTCCTTATTTCTCGGATTCCTTTTGCTCCGTCGCTCCCGGTTCCTGATAAGATTAACCCTATAGCTCTATTGCCACAGTCTTTTGCAAGTGATTTAAAAAAATAGTCAATAGGGAAGAAGCTATTGGGATCTGAGTCGATCCGATCCTCAAGAAATAGTCTTCCGTGAAAGATGGTTAAAATTTTGTTTGGTGGTGCAAGGTAAATAGAACCAGGGCGCAAAGTGGTGCCTTCAAATGCTAAGTTGACATCGTGAGGGCATTGCCGAGATAGGATATCTGGAAGCATGGTTTTGAAATCTGGAGACATGTGTTGAACGATCACATACGCGTTTTCACTATTTTCAGGGGTTCCCGATAAGAGCTCTACTAGAGCTTCGATACCTCCTGCAGAAGATCCGACTCCAATAACATATTCAGGTGGAGTAGCAGGGACCCGTCGAGACGGCTCTGCATTCTCGAACTCTACTCTTTTCGAAGGCTTTCTGGTTTCAGGGGTGTCCCAACCATCATTTGGCTCTTGTTCCACGAAGCAAGACCCTTTCTTTAGCCATGTAAGTGACTTTAGCTCTTTTGTGCTAGATCAGATTCCAGAATAATATACGATCCCGGACCACAAAATTTTCGTAGAACTATCACACTTGTTTTGTTAATGATAGGCTGAATTAGGCTTGATGAAAGAATTAATTTTCACTGCCTTAATAACCTAAATTTCGTATTAACTGATGAATTCGTTGTTTTAATTAGTTTTTTGTACAGAGTTGATGCAAACTGTTAGTTCTTTAGTACTGTATTGGAGCTAGAATGCCCAAAAGTAATCAATCTAAAAGACCATACATTGTCGGTGTTGGGGCGTCTGCGGGCGGCTTAGAAGCCTTAGAGTTGTTTTTTAAACGGTTTCCAGCTGACACTGGGCTCTCCTTTGTTGTTATTCAACACTTATCTCCTGATTTCAATAGTTTGATGGATGAATTACTAGCTCGCCATACAGATATGAGTATTTATAGGGTCGATAAAGAAACTAAGATTCAACCTAATTGTATTTATCTTATCCCGCCAAAGAAGAACCTAGCGGTTAAGGGCACCAAGTTGATTCCTTCGGATCAGGATCCATCGATACAACTGAGACTACCTATAGATAATTTCTTTACTACATTAGCAAGTCAATACGGTGCGAATGCAATTGCGGTAATTCTGTCGGGGACAGGAAGTGACGGGACCCGTGGCTGCGCGGCCGTGAAGGAAAATGAGGGGTTTGTGATCGCCCAGGACCCTGTCAGCTGCAAGTTTGATGGGATGCCGATGAGTATTATTAACCAAGGTATCTCTGATAAAATCCTTCGCCCCGAAGAGATGTCAGATATGATTATTAGCTACACCAGGCATCCGGCCGGGGTTTTTGACATCATTGACCCTGAACGGGAGTCAGAGAAGCTGAGAGTTATTACCGCTATGCTGCAGAGGGTTGAAGGCCTGGATTTTACTCACTACAGGTTATCTACCATTGCCAGAAGGATTGAGCGTAGGGTTAAAATTAATCATTTAAGTGGTCTAGATGAATACACCGAAGTATTGAACCGCGATTTTAAGGAGCTAAAAGAGCTCCACAGCGAACTGCTTATTGGTGTTACTAGCTTCTTTCGAGATAAAGAGGCTTTCGAAGTGCTTAGTCAACAGGTGATTCCTAAAATTATCAAAGAAGCTCTTAATGACGAAGTGATTCGAGTTTGGGTCGCAGGGTGTTCGACTGGCGAAGAGGCGTTATCAATCGGAATCTGTTTTATGGAGTGTATGGATGAGCTTCATATCTCCAAAGAGATTAAGATTTTTGCTACCGATGTAGATCGAGAGGCTATCGAGTTTGCTGCGGCAGGTGTTTATTCGGAAAGTGCATTGGCAAAAGTGGATCCCGAAATAGTAAAAAAGTATTTTATTAAAAAAGACTCATTTTACGAAGTGCGTTCAAAATTACGTCGCTCAATTATTTTCTCTCAGCATAATGCGGTTAAAGATCCTCCGTTTACCAAAATGCACTTAGTTTCTTGCCGTAACCTACTTATATATTTTGAGCGTAACTTACAGGAACGTGCCATTTCATTATTTCATTTTGGTCTCAGAAGTAACGGAATATTATTTTTGGGTAAAAGCGAAGCGCTAGGAGATTTGGTAGAGGAGTTTATACCTATAAATCCGGTCCATAAGATCTTCCAGAAGGTCAGGGATGTCAAGCTTTCTCTGGTTTCTAATATGACTTTGAGTGCCTCTAAGTATATGCCATCATCAATAGCCCGCTCTGTTAAAACTGAACCCTATATGCAGCCCAGGCTGTATACTGAACCACAGTTAAATCACTTATATGAAAAACTATTAGATGAATACGTTCCCCCATGTATTGTGATGGATGAGAACTATCAACTACTTCATGTATTTGGCGATGCGAGTAAGTTCTTAGATGTACCTATCGGTAAATCTACTTTTAGTGTGCTTAAGATGCTAGACAAAGATTTATCACTAGCGCTAAGCACCGCCGTAACTAGGGCGTCGAAGACCGAAAAAAAAGTTGTATTTAAGGACATTGATCTAAATAAGGATGGCTCTAAAAAAGTGGAGCTTCAGGTAAAGCTTTTGCCAGTCAGAAGTCATAGTTCAATTAAGTCATATATGGTCTTTTTTAAAGAGTCCGACAGCGATTTAATTCGCTCCGAGCAAACAACAACGGAAATTTTTGATGCTCAGGCGCAATCTCATGAGTTGATTGAGAATCTCGAAGAACAACTTCTAGGTACCAAAGAGTCACTACAGGCTACTATCGAAGAACTTGAGACCACTAATGAAGAGTTGCAAAGTACCAATGAAGAGCTAATGTCTTCAAATGAGGAGTTACAGAGTTCTAATGAAGAGCTTCAATCGGTTAATGAGGAGCTTTATACCGTAAATGCTGAGCACCAGACGAAAATTGATGAACTCACTCAAGCAAATAACGATATTGATTTTTTACTTAGAAGCTCAAATATCGGCATTGTTTTTCTTGATGAGCATCTTAAAATCCGTCGTTATAATAAAGATATTCAATCTATTGTAAACGTCGTGCCTCACGATGTAGGCCGCCCGATTACCGATATAACTTTTAAATTTGGCCATGATCAGGTTATGAATCAGATCATTAAAGTCTCACTTTCAGGTGAGGATATATCAAGGGAGATTGGTCATAACGGGATAACCTATCTGGTTAAATGTGTGGCTTATGATGCCGATCGTCGAGGTAAGTCAAATACTAGTCGTAAGAAAAAAAATGGAGTGGTTGTTTCATTTATTGATGTGTCTTCGATGAAAGAAGCACAAGAGCTGAAACGTTTGACTGAAGATGCCGAAGAATTTAACTATGTCGTATCTCACGACCTTAGAAAGCCGATACGTTGGCTGTCTAATATTAATAAGAAGATGATGGAGCTTATTAAGATTGACTCAAATGGCGCAAAAAGTAATTTGCAGGAGTGCCTGGCTGAATCTCAGGATACGGTTGGGGTGTTGTCAAATATGCTTGATCAGTTGTTAAAATACTCTCGACTAAGAACAAGAGGAGGAACTTTCAGGCAGTTTGAGGTTCAAGATGCTATCGATGAAAGTATCCAGCGGCTTAATTCTAAGCTTGATGGAGTCAATATTTCCGTAGCCCACTTACCTGAGAGGATTTTAGGTGACGCCGAGCAGGTTAAAGAATTGTTTGGGCATATTTTTCAAAACGCGGTAGAAAACCGGGATCCTGACAGGAATTTAGAAATTGCGATAGATTCCAAAAAAATTGATGGATTTTGGGAATTTACTATAAAAGATAACGGAACTGGTTTTGTTAAAAAAGATGTAAAGAATGCTTTTGAGATTTTTAACTCTTTAGATAATAAAAGTCCTAATGGAAAGCTGGGCGTTGGACTTTCTCTTTCGAAGCGTATCGTCGATCGACATGGCGGTAGGATTTGGGTCTCTACCAAACCAAATATTGGCACGACAATTCACTTTAATTTTCCAGAAATTGGTAAACCACTAATTTAGTAGACGCGACACCTCTGTCGAGGTGCCATCATCTGCTGTAGTATGATTGAGCTATTTGGAGAGTTGTAGGATCTTCGAGGCGTCACGGCCTATGTTATTTAGGCTGTATCTTTGGAGCGCCTGAAGTTTTAGGAGGTTTTTGGGGGTTCTGTTGCGGGGCGGGTGGACATCAGTCATACTACCTTTCTTATTCTGATTTACTTCGCTAAATACCTTGCATTTGTTAAATATTTTCATCTTTTTTTGGTTAGACGTTCGTCTGTCATCATGCCTTAAAAATTATTCCTAGGAGTTTAGAAGGTAAGCTTAGTATTCTAAGACTACAATAGCTCTGGCTCGACTCTTACGTTTTTGTAAGGAATTAGCCCGGGTTAAAAACTATCCAAATACGTAAGGTTTATGCTCCCTAGTTTGATCGTTTTGTATAACTCGGATTTAATTAAATAGTCTTCCAGGTCCAACTACATGTAGCGAGGTACAATATGTATGCACTGCCGTACGAGATTTTAAGTCATTTCCCTACTGAGACTGACCACGAGAACTATCTAGATTGTCCGGCGGAAGTTGCGCCCCGACGAATACTTCTAATAGATGATAACGAAGTTTATACAGCCATCCTTGCAGAGGTTATTTTAATGCGCGGGTTTGAGCTTCAGGTAATTCATGACCATAGCGATATCGATTATTTTTGTAAGGCTGAATTTGATTTAGCAATTGTAGATTATGACTTAGGGCGTACAAACGGTGAGCGTGTCGCTGAGTTGCTCTATTCTACCCTCGGTCCGCTGCCAATTATTCTTATTAGCGATACTTCGAAGACCATCTCCAATCGAGGGCTAATTCCTGAGGTTCATGACTTTGTTCATAAATCAGTCGGTGTTGAAGTGGTTTTAGAGTCTGCTTTAGATGCACTTGATTGGTGGGTTTTTAATGAGAATAAAAAATATTTGTAAAGGAGGTCTTTATGGTTGTTCAGATGAGGTTTAAAAATATTAGACAGACTAGAGATTTGCTCGATTATGCTGAAAGGAAAATTGACTCTATTTCATCCAAATTCAAACTTGAACCTTTGAATGCTGAAATAGACCTGATGAAAATTAAAAAGCTGCATAAAATTAAATGCAAGCTCAATGGAGCTGTTAACTCGACTATGGAGGCTTCAAGTTACGATGTGTTTGCCTCGGTGGATGCTATTGTGCATAAGATAAATAAGCTATTAAGGCGAAGAAAAAGCAAAATTTCTAAAGAAAATCGGCAAAGCATCAGAAATCAAAACCGCTATATAGATGATAGCGAGGACTCATACCAAGAGGCTGATCGAAGTTATGAGTACGATGAAGTTTCTGAGGGTCTCATTAAATTCTTATAGTTACTGTAATGCTTCTTACAATGGAAAATTGCAATCATTCAAAGGGAGTTAGGAATGAAGATTAAATCCATCATGATATCACCAACCATGCTAACTATGGATAGCTCCTGGACGGTTTCCGAGGTTTTGAAGTGCTTTAGAAGTATGAATCAAGAGTATATATCGATAACCGATAGAGGTAGGTTCATCGGCCTAATTACCAAAGATAGAGTGGTCGAATACATCGAAAAAGCAAGTTTGAATACCAATGACCTATCCAAAATTCCAGCATCGGCTGTTATAGGCTTTGATACCACCTTCTGTTGTCCGGAAAATCATCTGATCGACATATTTAAGGTGATGTCAGATAAAGGTCTTAACTATATTGCGGTTAAATCTATGGAATCTATCGTTGGTGTCGTGAGTTTTAGCTTATTATCTGCCGTAGTTAGGCACTATATCTGGGATTCCGAAGCTATAACCGACAAACCATAGGTCTGAAAGTAAAGAAAGCAAATTTGGCTTCTTTTACCTTGAAGTTGAGGTTTCTACAATATAGCTTCTACGGGATGATTTTATTCTCTTGAAAATTCGGTATACGCTTGTTAGTTGGTGTACGACTTTAAGGTAGCAAATACCGTAGCAACTGCATGCATTGGAGATCGATTGCCAAGATTTGCGTCCAGTCATGATGATATAGATACAGCCTACACCTTAACGCTGGATGATGACCCTATTGTCTGCAAGCTTATAGAAGAGTTTTTAGGTGTTAAGAATTTTTCTTTTAGCTCAGCCCAGGATCTTTTGCGTAGCAGCGAACTTTTTCGTCCCACAGGTATTTTCATCGATGTTCATTTAGCAAAAAATGAATGCGGCCTTGACGTGATTCCTCAGGTTAGAAAATGTTGGCCCGACGCCCCTATTATTGTAATTACCTCCGACGACTCAAATGATCATATCGGCCAAGCCTTGGCAGCCGGCGCCAATGATTTTATTTTAAAGCCTTTCGGAGCTTCTGAGCTGATTGCCAGACTGAGTTCCCGGAGGGAAGAACTTAAAGACCGGAACTCTCAGTGGATAGTGAGTTATGGTGATTTAGAGTTGGATTTGCAAAAAAAGATTCTATCTAGCCCGTTAGGTCAGGTTTATATATCGTCCAAAGAAGCTGATATCTTCGCCTACCTTGTAAGGCAAAGTGGTATAGTTGTTGAGAAGGGCATTATAAAACGTCATGTTTGGGGTAGCGTGAAGGTTAGCGACAATGCTTTGGAGAGAAAGATTTTTGAGGTTAGAAAGACTGTCCGTACTCTTAGCAGTAAGGTAGAGATAAAAACTGTTTATGGTAAAGGTTTGGTTTTAAGGTTGAATTCTTTTGCATGCGACCAGGAGCTACTTGAGGATAAAGAAGTTCTTTTGGGGGTCAGCTCTTTATGGGAGGGTAGGGGTGACACAACTTATTGATCGCGAATCTATTGCCTCGATAAAGAAGATCGGCGAAATCCGTAATAAAGATCTTTTAGGCGAAATGCTCCATATCTTCAACGCACAGTTTAATCAGTGCTTGGGTGAATTAAACAATTCTATTCAAGTAGCTGATAGCGATAATATCAAATACTTGGCTCATAAGATGAAGGGTAGTTGTAAGAGTATTGGCGCAGAAGCACTTGCTAATAAATGCTTAGAAATGGAAAATCTTGATCTAGCTGATGAGTTGTCCTATAAGAAAAATATGGAAGCTTTATATACCCAGGTAGAAAAAACCTATGAGTCCACGAAAGAGGAGCTGGAAATCGCTTCTGGGGCGGTTTTAGCTGAATGATTGATGGTATCGCCACAAAATGACTATGTGTTAGTAGCCGAAGATGACGATTTTGATTTTAGGCAAATATCTGAAGTCATTAATCATTTTGATAGTTCGCTAGAATTAATGAGGTTTTCTGACGGGGCTTCATTATTTAACTTTCTTTATTCGCTAAAAAATGCTTTGAACCTGCCAAAGCTTTTTCTGCTGGACCTCGGTTTACCAGAAAAGAGGGGGGAGGAAATACTTTCAGATGGTTCTCTTAAGCCAGTCTTAGAAGCTATACCTACTTTTGTGTTGTCTAGTTCTCTTGGCCACGAAGATATCATCAACGATAAGAACTTAGACTTTACAGAGTACTTACGTAAGCCAGTTAGTTTAGATGACTTTAAAGCAAAAATAAAACTTTTTATCTAGCTTAAGAAAGGTGATCCTAATGGTCGAAAGTAACCTACACGAATTAATTTATACGAGTGTTGCTGTTTCCGAGATGAATGAGAATTCTCTGGAAGCTATTTTAAATACAGCTCGACAATTTAACAGCCAAAACCAGATCTCTGGTCTATTGATCTACCACCAAAAAACTCGTGAGTTTATTCAGCTTCTGGAGGGTGATCGTAGGGTAATAACAGATTTGTTTTCTAACCGAATTTGTATGGACTCTCGTCACATGTCAATCGAAAGGTTTTATGAAGGTCCTTCTGCAGGTAGGCTATTTAGTGAGTGGTCTATGGCCTTTTATGCTCTTGATGGTAGCAAACCGGTAAACATTGAAGGGTATTCTGATTTCTTTAGCTCAGGTTTTAGTCATGCTACTATTGACCAGGCTCGGGGAAGTCGAGCAAAAAGGTTTATGGTTAATGTCGCAGATGTTATGAGGAAGTCCTATCAAGTTGCTAGTGATAATGAATCAGAGTGTATGGTTTAGGGGGGCATCGTCGAGTCACTTTAGTCTAGTTCCTCCAGCCAGCGCTGAGAGTCTTTTGTCTGCTGACTTCTTAATTGCATGATCGAGGAGTTATAGTTTTCTATATATGAAGAGGTTTTTTTAGAAACTAGCCCTTTCTCATTCCAATCACGGTAAACGTTGAAAATTGACTTCATGATCCCGTGCTCTTTTTTAGTTTCTTCAAGCCATCTGTCAAAATAGAGTGCATAGTAGCCCTTACACAGTGAATAGGTATATGTTTTTTTACTAATACCGCCAGTGGAATAGATAGTGCCTCTCATCTCATACATGAGCTGAGATATATCCATTTCTTCCCCGTAGTGATTGTCACTGTGCTGCTTCAGTGATTCAACAAAAGAAGTTCCGCTACGTAAAGTCCTGTCGATTGCTGCCAGGTATTTGGTATTAGGTTTGGCTTGATCAGCTTCTGCTGCAAGTCGCTCGGTAGAATGAACGGACTCAAAAAACTTCATTTTTGTTTTCTGTATATTATCTGCTAGCTTCGTTTTAGCAGAGTCGTTTCTATAGACTGACCTTCTCTCTGGTGATCTGCTTATTAGTAGGTGCATGATTTCATGGATGAGGATGTTCTTGTCTGCATTTAGATGTAGTACGATTACGTCTTGATTTAAGTAAGGCCTGTTGCGTATCGAATCCGGGCGACTAGGTATAATCAGCCCAGCCTCAAAAAAAGCAGCTTCATCTGTTTCCTGTTGCCTTGCTGCTGTGTAAAACTCAATGGCGTCTAAGTCTTCTGCTAGGTTGAAATCAATTAATTTTGAGTTTGTTACCTGGGGGTAGCTGTCCCGATATGGCAACACTAGGACTTTTACTCCAAAGTTGCTTCGCAGCTCTTCAATGATCTGTTCCAAATCTAGCGATGCGAAGAAGTGGATGATATCCATGTCAAGTGTAACCTGAGTAAAAGGCAATAGGTAGCCACCTAGCGACGAGTTACCTTCGCTAAGAGCCGATGACTGTCTGAAATCACCACAGCATGTCAAAAAAAGCGACAGAAGCATCGTCTGAATTAAGATGGATAATCGTTTAATAGCCTTTAAATTCAAGCGCTTACCTGTCTCTCTTTAGTATCTTTATTTGTGCCTAGTTATTAACAAGCAAGTTTTAATCCTAAATCTATCTAATCGTTTTCTATCATTCCCAAATCAGGCATTATGAAATCAGTACATGATGTGAATACTGGTGGGGCGAAGTGGTATGCCGAAGAAGCGTGTAGTTATAGATAGCGACCTATCTGCTATGATTGATAGCGAGATTGTCGCTCAATATAGACCAGATTTAAAAAAGTATTTCGGT
>JANQHA010000224.1 GCA_028282865.1 Oligoflexales bacterium | reverse complement strand
GTAACTGCTGCTAGTATCAGCAGATTTGTTGCCTTGATCTTGGTGGTTTTACTTGGCGGGGCGTACACATCGATTTATAAAGTTAAGTATGACGAGCAGGCGGTCTTGCTGCGTTTAGGCAAGTATATTGCCACCAAAAACTCCGGACTACACTTTAAACTCCCGTTTGGAATCGATAAAACCTATAAAGTGCAGGTGACACGCACTTTGCAGTTAGAGTTTGGCTTTCGTAGCACTGGAATTCGTAACGACCGGACAACTTATACCAAAAGTGCCGTATCACAGGAGAGCCTTATGCTGACTGGAGATTTAAATGTGGCTGACGTTGAATGGGCGATCCAATATAAAATTAACGATGCTTGGAAATACTTATTCCATGCTAAGGATGTTGAGAGAAACATTCGTGATGTTTCTATGTCTATCATGCGGAGGGTGGTCGGTGACCGGCTAGCTAGCGAAGTCTTGACCACTGGCAGAGTGGAAATAGCGTCTGAGGCCAAAGTCCTAACGCAAGAGATTCTTGACCAATACGACATGGGTATCCACATCGAGCAAGTGATTTTACAAGATGTGAATCCTCCTGATCCTGTTAAGCCTGCTTTTAACCTTGTTAACGCCGCTAAACAAGAGCAGGAACAGGCCATCAATAATGCCGAAAGAGAGTACAATCGCGTCATCCCAGAAGCGAGGGGTAAAGCTGAAAAATTAATTTCAGACGCTAATGCTTACTCGATTGATATTGTAAACCGGGCCAAGGGTGATGCAGCGCAGTTTAATGAGGTTTTAAAGGAGTATAAGAAAGCTCCGTTAATAACTCGTCAGCGTTTATACCTTGATACCATGGAGGAGATTTTTTCTAAAGTCGATCGTTTTGTCATTGTCGATAAAAATATCAAAGGTCTTTTGCCACTTTATTCGAGCACTGCAATCAAAGCACCGGCGGCTGCGATCAGCAGTAACCAAGAGGAGAAATAGTGATGAGATCTACTATCATTAGCATTATTCTATTAGTCACTGTAGTTTTGTTAAATGCTGGCACTTTTATTGTCGATGAAGCGCACCAAGCCCTAGTGCTACAGTTTGGAAAAATTATCGGTAAGCCTGTGACCGACTCTGGTCTTCATTGGAAGATCCCATTTTTGCAAGATGTTCAATATTTCGATAAGCGCATATTGCATTGGGATGGTGATGAAGAACAGATCCCTACTAAAGACAAAAAATATATCTGGGTCGATACCACTGCTCGCTGGCGCATAGTTAATGCGATGAAATTTGCAGAGAGCTTACATGACGAACTCCAAGCTAAAGCTAAAATAGATACTATTTTGGATGGTATTACCAGAGACACAATTTCCAACCATAACCTTGTCGAAGCTGTGCGCAATACTAATGGGATCATCGAACGTGCTAAAGCTAAGATTGAAGCATCTGCCGACGACCCACTTAGCACTGCTTCCGACGAGGTGTCGATAGATATTGAGCCTGTAAAAGCAGGCCGTGAGAAGCTTTCTCGTCAGATCATCAAAAGGTCAACTACTGAGCTCGAGCGTTTTGGCATTCAATTGATTGACGTGCAGTTTCGTCGCATTGCTTACGAAAAAAGTGTCGAAGCCAAAGTGTACGATCGGATGATTTCCGAGCGCAATCGGATTGCCGAACGGATTCGTTCAATCGGTAAGGGCGAAGAAGCTAAGATTAGGGGTAAACTCAACTTAGACTTGAAAAAAATTGAGTCAGAGGCCTACCGAACCAGCGTCAAAATAAAGGGCGTCGCAGAAGCAAAAGCTACCGAGATATACGCTAAAGCTCTTTCCAAAAACCCTAAATACTA